>JAGNQV010000214.1 GCA_017988885.1 Opitutaceae bacterium
GGCATTGGTTGATCCCATCTGGGATTCCTCCGCGCTCGTCAGCGACCAGTCTGCCTGGGGCCATGGCTTGAAAACGCTTTTCGGCTACCGCAGTCAGCCCTCATTGACCGTCGCCCTCGCCTATGGCGCTTATCTCCTCGTCGTGATGGCGCTTTGGTCTTTCGCCCGACGTCCGGCCAAACCCGCGGTCGCCCACCGCTATTCGGACGATACCCACGCCGGCGCGGCTTCAAGCGATAACGCCGCGCCACCCTCTTTCATGCGCCACCAAGAACGGGCGCGTTCCGTAAAGTTTTGGCCGGTTACCGATTGGTAAACTTGGTCTGCGCAGATCATTTTTTCCACTCCGCCGCGAAACCTTGAGCTAGATCAAGGTTAGCGCACATCGGCTCCCTCGGCCCCTTGTCGGCGTCTCTAAAGTGAGTAATCAATTACTTTATTTTAAGCCCCGATGAAACTCCCCTCCAAGTATCTTCCCGCTGATCAACGGCGCACCGTGACGATTGAAGCCGTGATTGCTTTGGCCGCCGAGCAGAACCCGAGCGAGATCACCACCAGTGCGATCGCCGAGCGGATGAATCTGACGCAAGGGGCGCTCTTCCGGCATTTTCCCACCAAAGACGCCGTGTGGCAGGCGGCCATGCGTTGGGTCGCCGAACGACTGCAGGCCCGGATTAACCAAGCGGCGCAAGGCGCCGCCTCGCCCCTCGCCGCCTTGGAGGCCATGTTCATGGCCCACCTTGATTTTGTGGCCAAACATCCCGGGGTTCCCCGGCTGCTTTTTAGCGAACTCCAGCGCGCCAATGATACCGCCGCCAAACGCTTGGTGCGAACCATGCTCACCCAATACGCGCAGCGCCTGCACGTTCTCCTTGAGCAAGGGAAGGCGCAGGGCGAAGTAGCAGCCGAGGTCGATACGCACGCCGCCGCCACCTTGTTCATTGGCGTGCTACAGGGATTGATCATGCAGTCGTTGATCGCCGGTAAAATTTCACGGATCCGGGCCGCCGCCCCCGGGGCTTTCGCCCTCTTCGCTCGCGCCGTGAGGAGGCTCGCATGAAACGCCTTCCCCTCAAAGGCCGCACCTTGGCACTGCTGGGGGTAGTCATCCCCCTGCTGGCGCTTTTTGTTTACGTCGTCTTCCGGTCTGGACCGCTGGCCTCCGTTCCCGTGACGGCCACCACCGTGGATAGCCGGGCCATCGCTCCCGCGCTCTTCGGCCTCGGGACGATCGAGGCCCGCTATACTTACAAGATTGGTCCCACGATGGCGGGTCGCGTGCAACGCGTCGATGTGCAGGTGGGCGATCGCGTGCGAGCCGGACAGGTGCTCGGCGAGATGGACCCCGTGGACTTCGACGAACGTATCGCCGCGCAGATCGCGGCCCTCAAGAGCGCGGAGGCCGGAGTGCTCACCGCCGAAGCCCGGATGCAAGAGGTGTCCGCCCGGCAGCATTATGCCGAGACGCAAGCGCGGCGTTACGAACAACTGCTCAAAGCCCGCTCCGTCAGCGAGGAAGACGTCGAAAACCGCCAGCAGGAATTTCAAATGGCGACCGCCAGCCTCGCGACGGCCCAGGCCGGTTTAGAAATGGCCCGCCAAGAATTGAGCCGGGCTCGCGCAAACCTCGACGTGCTGATTCAGCAAAAGGCCAACCTCCGGCTGATCGCACCCGCCGATGGCTTGGTGACGATCCGTCACGCGGATCCGGCCACGACCGTGGTCGCCGGACAGGCCGTGCTGGAGGTAATCGATCCTACGAGTCTGTGGATCAATGTGCGCTTCGATCAGTTGCGCGCCGCCCAATTGCGCGGCGGACTGCCGGCCCGCATCGTGCTGCGTTCGCAGGAAGGTAAACTATTTTCCGGGCAAGTGCTCCGCGTCGAACCCGTCGCCGATACCGTGACGGAAGAGACGCTCGCCAAAGTCGTGTTTGCGCAACTGCCCACGCCCCTGCCTCCCCTTGGAGAATTGGCCGAAGTGACGGTGGCGCTGCCCGAACTGTCTGCCGCTCTCGTAGTGCCCAATGCCAGCGTCAAACGCATCGCGGGTCAGCTCGGCGTATGGCTCCTGCAAGATGGCGCGATGACCTTTGCGCCGATCAAAGCCGGCGCCAGTGATCTGGATGGTCAGGTGCAGGTCCTCGACGGTCTCGAACTCGGCGCGCAAGTGGTCGTTTATAGTCAACGCGCTCTGAGTGCGCATACCCGGATCAAAGTCGTGGCACACTCACCCGGAGGTTCTCCGTGATCAGTCTGGCCGGCAGAGACATTCTCCATGCTTGGGGCAAATTCGTCTTCACCGGCATGGGCTTGGGACTCCTCATTGGCGTGACCCTCACGATGGCCGGAGTTTACCGCGGCATGGTGGCCGACGGCAAAGCCCTGCTCGACAACAGCGGCGCGGATCTCTGGGTCGTGCAGAAAGACACGCTGGGGCCCTATGCCGAACCTTCCGGTCTCAACGACGATGTTTACCGCAGCATCCGCGGTATCCCCGGTGTCGCCCGCGCCGCCAACATCACTTATCTCACCATGCAGGTGCGCCGGGACGATGTGGATGTGCGCTCCATGGTGGTCGGCGTGGTTCCGGGTGGACCCGGCGAACCCGGGCAACCAAACTATCTAATCGCTGGCCGGCAGATCACTCGCGGCCACTACGAAGCCGTCGCGGACAGCAGCACCAAGTTTCGCCTCGGTGAACGCATCCAGATTCGCCGCAATCTCTACACCGTCGTCGGGCTCACCCGCCGCATGGTGTCTTCGAGCGGCGACCCCATGGTTTTCATTCCACTGAAGGACGCGCAGGAGGCGCAGTTCTTGAAGGACAACGACGCGATCATCCAGCAACGCCGACGCACGAGCACCAATCCCGCTTTCAACCGTCCGGGGGTGCCGGGCTTGCTCGACTCGGTCATCGCCTCGCAGAGCCGCAGCCCGTCCGTCAACGCCGTGCTGGTGCAAATCGAACCCGGTTTCACCCCAGAGGAAGTGGCCGAGCCGATCCGTCGCTGGAAACGCCTGCAGGTTTATACCCGTGCCCAAATGGAAGGAATTCTTGTCGGCAAACTCATCGCCACTTCAGCCAAACAGATCGGCATGTTTCTGGTCATCCTCGCCGCCGTCAGCGCCACCATCGTCGCATTCATCATCTACACGCTGACCATGGATAAGATCCGTGAGATCGCCGTGTTGAAACTCATCGGCACCAAAAACAGCCACATCGCCTCGATGATCCTACAGCAGGCGTTGATTCTCGGCTTGATTGGCTTTGTCGTCGGCAAGATCAGCGCTACCTTTGCCGCGCCGGTATTTCCCAAATACGTGCTGTTAATTCCGCAGGACTCGGTGGCCGGCTTTTTCGTCGTGATGCTGATTTGCGTGCTATCCAGCATTGTGGCGATCCGCATGGCTCTAAAGGTCGATCCGGCCGAGGCCATTGGAGGCTAATATGAGCAATTACGGCATCCTCATCGAAGGCTTGAAAAAACGCTACGGCCAGGGCGACACCGCCGTGGACGCGCTCAAGGGCGTGGACCTGCACGTCGCCGCCGGCGAAGTCGTTGGACTGATCGGTCCCTCGGGCTCGGGCAAGAGCACGCTGCTAAAATGTTTGGGCGCGGTGATCGATCCGACTGCAGGCAAGATGACACTCGGCGGTGCCACGATCTACGATGGCGGCTGGAAGGTGCGCGACCTGCGTGCGCTGCGCCGCGACAAGATCGGCTTCATTTTCCAGGCGCCCTACCTCATTCCGTTTCTCGACGTCACCGACAACGTTGCCCTGTTGCCCATGCTCGCGGGTGTTCCCAATGCCGAGGCCCGCGCGCGGGCGATGGAATTGCTCACCGCGCTCGATGTGCATCACCGGGCCCACGCCATGCCCGCACAACTTTCCGGCGGCGAACAGCAGCGCGTGTCCATTGCCCGCGGCTTGGTCAACCGCCCGCCCGTGATCCTCGCCGACGAACCCACCGCCCCCCTCGACTCCGAACGCGCGATGGCCGTCATCCGCCTGCTCAACGACTTGGCGCGCCGTTTCGACACCGCCATCATCGTCGTCACGCACGACGAAAAAATCATCCCCACCTTCAAACGCATTTACCACATCCGTGACGGCATCACCTACGAGGAAGCCGGGGAAGGCCGTGGGTTTGGGCCGCCCCAATCCATGCACACCCCGGTTCTCGCATAAACCATCCAACCCAATCCCTAAATATCATCCCATGAATCCCTCCTCTGCAAATCGTCGCCGGGCACTCATCATCGGCCTTGTCATCATTGCTCTGATTATCGCCGGCTATGCACTCCGGTCCCACTTCCAGCATGGTCATGGCCACGAACCCGCGCATGACCACGGGGCCGCCGCACTGGCCCTCAATGACGGCCAACGCTGGGCAACCGACGAACCCCTCCGTCTCGGCATGCAGCGTATCCGTGATGCGGTTGCCCTCCAGCTTCCCGCAGGGAATCTGCCGGCCCTGCCACCCGCCCAAGCAAAAGCACTCGCCCATACCGTGGAGGAAAACGTGACCTATCTCATCCAAAACTGCCGCCTCGAACCCGCAGCGGACGCAAATCTGCACGTGATCATCAACGACCTCATGGCCGGCACCTCGTTGCTCACGGCCGATGGTCAATCCGCGGAAGGCCTCGCGAAGCTGCACTACGC
>JAGNQV010000052.1 GCA_017988885.1 Opitutaceae bacterium
CCGAGACCGAGCTCGGGTTCACGTTCACTGAGACAGCGCTGACCGACAAAACCAAGGGACATAGCGGGTCATCAGACGGGACGCGGGCGGGGAGATCAATCCTCGGGTTTCCGAATTAAGCGCAAAGACGCGAAGGGCGCAAAGTTCGGAGCCAAGAAAGGAGCGATGCTTTCTCTCTCTTTCTGAACTTGGATCGGCTTAGCGTCTTTGCGCGGCAAACTTCGAGGGCTGGGGAAGCGACGAGAGGATGCGGCGGCGTCTGAGCGCCGCACAAAATGCCGTGTTACTCGCCGGGGATTTCGAGGCGCAGGCCCACGGTGAGGGAGCGGTTGTCACGCAGCAGGCTGTTGTTGGCCGCGTAGATGACGCGCCAGCGCTCGGGTTTGCCGTAATATTTTTTGGCGATGCTTTCGAGCGTTTCGCCTGCGGTGACGAGGTGATAGCGGGGCCCGTTTTCCGCGGCGAGGCTGGCGGCGGCGGCGCGGAGGCGCTCGGGATTGGTGCGCAGCGTGGCATTGGGCGTCGTGTCGGTGGCCGGAGCATTTTCGAGGCGCAGGGTGGCGTTCATTTCACTGGCGTCGCCGGCGGAGGCGGACCGTGCATCAGCGAGGGAGGTGGCGGAGTCGCGACCGCTGCGGGCGATGACCATCTGCAGTTGCGAACGCGTGGCCTGGGTCTCGCGCTCGGCGCGGTTGCGGGCTTCCTTCTGCGCGAGCAGTTCGGAGTTGAGTTGGGAGAGCGCGGCCACGGCCTGTTCGTTCTGCGCGGTGAGTTCGCCGACCTGCTGGGTGAGACGGGAATTTTCGCGGTGCACCCGTTCAACTTCCGAACGCAGTTGGTTGGTTTCATCCTGCAACTGGGTGAAGGTGCGCGTGGTGGTGGCGAGTTGCTCCTCGGTGGCGCCGAGCTGCGATTTCAGCTCGGCCAGGCGGGCATCGTCATTGGCGCCAGTCCCCACGGAAGGACCTTCGGATTGCAGGCGGCGGCGATCGGCATCGAGTTTGGCGTAGCTGGCGCGCAAGGCGGCCAGTTCACGGGTGGTTTCAGTGAGCCGGGTCACGAGCTCGGTCTGCGCTGTGCCGGTGTCCGCGTAGCGATTCTCGAGTGCGGCCCGGAGGGCGGTGCCTTCCTTGCGGGCGAGTTCGAGTTCCCGTTGCAGGATTTTTTTCTCCACGCGCAGATCGGAATTTTCCGCGGATAGTGCCGCGTCGGTCGTCACTGGGGCCGCGGAGCGTCCAAAGTGCACATAGCCACAGCCGGTGAGCAGCAGCAGTGCGAGAGCTGGAAGCAGGAGGGCTAAAGGGCGGCAGACGGACATGGCCTCGAAAGGAGGCGCGTAAACACCCCTGAGGCAATCCTCGGCGCAGAATTTCTCTTACGGAATACGCAACTTCATGCCCACCCGCAGGCTGCGGTCGTCAGGCAGTTGGGCGCGGTTGGCGGTGAGGATTTCCGGCCAGCGTTGGCTGTCGCCGTAATACTGGCGGGCGATCTTGGAGAGGGTGTCACCATCCGCCACGGTATGGGTGCGCGTCTCGACGAGAGCGGGAGTCTGCAGATCAACTGGGGTTTGGGCCGCGGCGCGCAGACGTTCGGGGCTGGTGCTCAGCAAGGCGGTGGGCGTGCCGGGGCGGGTGGGGACTGCGAGGCCGCTGGCCGAAGTTTGGGCACCCAGGGCGGCGCGGGTGCGGAGCTGAGTGTATTCGACGATGAGGGCGTTGAGCTGGTCTTGGGTCTGGCGCAATTGGGTGCGCAGGCCTTCCACCAAGCGGGCGGTTGCCGTGGTGGTGGTCAACTGGTCGTTCAAGACGGTGGCGTTGTTGTTGCTGCTCGCGAGCTGGCTTTCCAAGTTGGCCTTGTCGGCGGCAAGTTTGTCGGCGGTGGCTTTGAGCTGGTCGTTCTCGTCCTGCAGCAGGCGGTAGCTGCGCAAAGCGGTGGAGAGTTTGGATTCGAGGTCGGCGAGCTGGCTGGCATCGGCCTCGGATGGCGCTGGGGCGGAAGTTTCGGCGGGGGTTTCCGGAGTGGAGGCCAGGTTCGTGGCGGCGGGCTCCGCGGCGGTGCGGGCGGCGGACAACTCGGCCACTTGCTGGCGCAGCGAGGCATTTTCCGCGGTCAGGGCGGCGTTTTCCTCGGCGGGTTGATAACGGCCAAAATGAACGTAACCGCAGCCGGAAAGCAGCAGCGCAAGGAGCGCAGGCAGCAGGCGGAAGGGAAAACGGGAAACGTGCACAGCCGCAGAAAGAGGCAAAGAAAAGCCCCCAACGCAATGCTGCGCTCTCAAGGGATGCGCAACGTCATGCCAATACGCAGGCTACTGGCATCAGTGAGAAGCGGTTGGTTGGCGGCCAGAATTTCGGGCCAGCGCTGGCTGTTGCCGTAATATTGGCGGGCAATTTTAGTCAGAGTGTCGCCGGAGACCACGGTATGGTTGCGCGGTTGGGGCACGGCGGCGACCGGGGCAGGTGCCGGTGGGGTGGCTGTGGCCGTTACGGCGGCGGCAGTGCCGGGCCGGGTAGGCACGGCGAGGACGCTGCCGGGCGGAGGTGTGGCGATGGCCAAACGGGTGCGCAAACCACTGTTTTCGGTGACGAGGGCATTTTGCTGATCCTGCATCTGGCGCAATTGCGTGCGCAGGATCTCGGCTTGGGCGGCGACGGAGGAGGTGGTCGTGAGCTGTTCGCTGAGGCCGGTAGCGTGCGTGGTGGTGTCAGATAGCTGCGTGACGAGCGCGGATTTTTCGGCGGCGAGTTTGTCGCCGGCGGCTTTGAGCTGGTCGTTCTCGTCTTGGAGCAGGCGGTAGCTGCGCAGGGCGGTGGCGAGTTTGGATTCGGTCTCGGCGAGCTGGCCGGCATCGGCGGCAGGCTCGGTTGCGACGGGAGCAGGGCGGGTAGCGAGCTCCGTCAACTGCTGTTGCAGCGTGGCGCGCTGGCTATCGAGTTCGCGGGTCTGCTGCGCGGCGGCGGCCAGACTGGCGGCGGATTTCGCCAAGCCGGCTTTGAGCTCATCATTGTCCTGCTGCAGGGCGGAAAAGCTGGTGAGCGCGGTGGCGAGCTTGCCGTTGGTCTCGGCGAGTTCTTGCCGGAGCGGAGCCACGGCATCCGGTTGGGCGGTGGCTTGGGTGGCGGCCGACTTGCTGGCGGCGAGGGACTGCGTGGCATCAGCCAGTTGCCGGGCGAGCTCGTTTTCACGGGCGGAGGCTTGGGCGATTTGCGCGGTCGCACGATCCCGTTCGTCGTTGAGTTGCGCGACGAGCTGAGATTGTTCGGCCGCTTTTTGGTTGGCGGCATCGGCGGAGGCCTTGGCGGCCGCGAGGGCGTTGGCGGCGGTGGCCTTGGTGGTAGCGGTATTTTTTGCGGCGGCGAGTTGTTGCTCCAAGGCGGATTTGTCGTCGTTGAGCCGGGCAAGTTGCGCGGTGAGGGCGGCGGATTCGCGGCGGGTTTTCTCGGCGTCGGCGCGGGCGGTGGCGAGATCGGCCACCAGCTTGGCAGTTTCGCCACGACTGGCGGAATTGTTGGTTAGCGCGGATTGCAACCGGGTTTGCTCGGTGGTCAGTTCGGCCAACTTCGCCTGGGTATGTGCGAGGCTCTGCTCATGTTCGCTGAGGGCCTGACCGCGCCGGGAGGCAATGTCTTCCAGCTCCAGATTTTTAGCGGCCAAGGCCTGACCGCTGGTGTTGGCTTCCTGCAACTGCTGCTTGAGTTGGTTATAGTCATCGGTGCTGAATTTGGCGGTGGTCGCGCGCAGGCTGGCGAGTTCGGCCGAGCTGGCGGCGAGGGCTTTGGCTGCATCCGCTTTGGCTTGGGCCGCGGCGGCGAGCGCGGCGGTGAGTTGTTGTTTGTCGGCGGTGAGTGCGGCGATTTCCTTTTCCAGCGCACCGGCGGGCGGCAGGGTGGCGACGGAGCTTTGCACGGTGGCCAGTTGCGCGGCGAGGGCGGTCTTGTCGGCTGCGAGCTGGGCCACTTGGGTGGTCGTGGCGGAGTTTTCGGCCGCGGTTTTGGCCAAGCCGGCTTTCAATTGGGCGTTGTCCTGGGCAAGAGCGGCGGAGTTTTGCTGGAGGGCGGCCAACTGATTCTGGGTGGCGGCAAGTTCGCGTTGCAGCGGAGCGAGCGCCTGTTCGGCGGTGAAGGCTTTCTTGGAGAGCTCGGCTTCACGCTTGGCGGCCAGTGTGAGTTTGCCGGCGGTGGCCTCGTGCTCGGTGGTGAGCTGCCCGATGAGCTGGGCCTGGGTAGTGGTTTTCTGGCGGGCGATTTCCACGGCCGACTGGGCGGCGGTGAGCGCCTGTTCGCGCTGGGTGGCGACGGCTTCGAGCTCGCGGGTCTTGGCGGCGAGGGCCCGGCCGGCCTCGGCGTTGGCCGCCGCTGCGGCGGTGTGCTCGGTCTTGAGCTGTTCCAATTCGCCGCGGTTGGCCGCGAGTTGCTGCTCCAAGGTGGTGCGGCCGGCGGTGAGTTGCGCGAGTTGGGTGCTCAGGGCCGAGGCCTCGGAACGCGCGCGCTCGGCCGCGGTGCGAGCGGCGGCGAGTTGGGTGGTGAGGGTGGAGCCATCAGCCTTGCTGGCGAGGCTGGCGGCGAGCTCGGCTTGCAGGCGGGTCTGCTCGGCCGCGAGGCTGCTCGCACGCGCCTGAGTTTCGGCGAGGGCTTTTTCCAACTGTTGATTTTTGACGGCGAGGGCGGTGCCAGCGGCGACGGTTTGCTCGGCCGTGGCGAGGCGGTTGGTGAGTTCCTTGAGTTGGGTCGAAGTTTGGGCGGCCTGGGCAACGCGCTGTTCGCGTTCGGTTTCCAGCTGGGCGAGTGCTTGACTCTGTGCCGCCAGCTTTTGGGTGGCGGAGGCAACGGCGGCTTGGGCGGTGGACGATTGATCTTTTGCCGCGACGGCTTGTTGCGTGAGCGCGGCCTTGTCGGCGGTGAGTTGGGCGATTTGCGCAGTGAGCGCTGCGGCCTCACGCTCGGCTGACTCGGCCTTGGCGAGACTGGCGATCAGGGTGATTTTTTCAGCCGAGGCTTGTTCGAGGGTCGATTTTAGCTGCGTGTTTTCCTGCTGGAGCGCGGAGAGGTTTTTCTGCGTGGCGGTCAGTTGTTCGTCGGTGCGGGCGAGCTGCGTTTGCAGGGCCGCGAGGGCGGTCTGTGCCGTGGCGGCTTGGGCCAAGGCGGACTTGCTGGAAGCCAAGGCTTGCTCAGCGGCGGTGAGTTGTTGGGTGAGCTCAGTTGCGCGGGCGGCGGCTTTGGCCGCGAGCGCATCGCGCTCGGTGGCGAGCTGTTCGTTGGCTTGGATTTGAGCGGCGAGCTTTTGGTTGGTGGAGGCAACGGCGGCTTGGGCGGTGGCGAGCGCAGAGCCCGCGGAGGTGTTGGTGTTGGCGGTCGCCTTGGCCAAGGCGAGTTGTTGCGCAAGGTCGGTTTTTTCCGCGGTGAGTTGGGTCAGCTGGGCGTTGAGTGCGGTGCTGGCGGCGGTCGCGGCGGCGTGTTCGACTTTGAGTTGCGTCGTCTCGGTGCGACTCGTGGCGAGTTGTTGGGTGAGATCGGATTTAGCGGTGCCGAGTTGGGCAACTTGAGCTTGGAGCGCAGCCGCGTCACGGCGGGCCTGCTCGACGGCGGCGGCGCTGGCGGCGAGGGCGGCTTTACCGGCAGTGGATTTTTCGGCGCTGGATCTTAGCTGCGTGTTTTCCTGCTGGAGTGCGGCGATATTTTTCTGCGAATCGGCCAGTTGCTCGTCGGTGCGGGCGAGCTGAGTCTCAAGCTCACGGCTTTTTGCGGCCAGGGCGCGGCCAGCATCAGCATTGGCAGCGGTCGCGGCGGCGTGTTCAGCTTTAAGTTGCGCCATCTCGGTGCGACTCGTGGCGAGTAGTTGGGCGAGATCGGATTTAGCGGTGCCGAGCTGGGCGACTTGAGCTTGGAGCGCAGCCGCGTCGCGGCGGGCCTGCTCGACGGCGGCGGCGCTGGCGGCGAGGGCGGCTTTGCCGGCGGTGGATTTTTCGGCGTTGGATTTTAGCTGGGTGTTTTCCTGCTGGAGCGCGGCGGTATTTTTTTGGACGTCAGCCAGCCGGTCATTGGTTTGGGCGAGTTCTTGGCGCAGCTTCGCAAGGGCCGGTTTTTCCGCGGCTTGGTTTGCGGCCAAGACTTGCTCAGCGGCGGCGAGGCGTTGGGCAAGCGCTGCCGCGCGATCCGCGGCTTGGGTGACTTGGGCGGCCAGCTGGTCGCGTTCGGTGGCGAGACGTTGGTTGGCCGCGGTCTGGGCGGCGAGCTTCTGGCCGGCAGCTTCCATTTCAGCGTTGGCGGCGGAGAGAGCTTGGGTGGCGGTCGCTTTGGCGGACGCATCATTTTTTGCCGCGGTGAGCTGTTGCTCCAGGGTGGCTTTGTCCGTGGTGAGTTGCGCGATTTGCGTGGCGAGCGCGGTCGCATCGCGGCGGGCTTGCGCGGCGGCGGTGCGAGCGGCGGCGAGTTCGGCAAGCTGGGCTTGGGTTTCAACGAGGTTTTGCCGGACCTCGGCGAGTGTGTTGCTGCGTTCGGTGAGCAGGCCTTCCATTTCCTTGTTCTTGGCGGCGAGGGCGGCGCCGGCGTCGGTCTGCGCCGCGGCTTGTTGGAGGGATGTTTTGCTGGCGGCCAGGGCTTGCTCGGTGGCGGCAAGACGCTGCCCAAGTTCGGTGGCGCGGTTCTCGGCTTGGGTGACCTTGGCGGCGTTGGCATCGCGCTCGGTGGCGAGCTGTTCGTTGGCTTGGGTTTGAGCGGCGAGCTTTTGGTTGGCGGATGCAACGGCAGCTTGGGCGGCGGCCAAGGCGGTGGCATCGGCGGCGCCGGTCTTGCTGGTGCGCGTGGCGGCGGCGAGATCCGTCTTCAGTTTTTCATTTTCCTGCCAGGCATTGGCGACCTCGGCGCTTAGTTGCTTTTTGTCGGCTTCGAGGGCGACAAGTTCATCTTTCAGGGTCTGGGCGGCATTGAGCGACTGTGTGGCGGAAGCGAGGCGCTGGGTGAGTTCGGTCTCATGGCTGAGGGCTTGGGCGATCCGCGCAGCAATGGCGTCACGCTCGGACGTGAGCCGCTCAATGGCTTGGGCTTGCGAGGCGGCGAGAGTAGTGGCGTTGGTCGCGGTGGTATTGGTCGCTACTTTGGCGGCTGCGAGTTGTTGCTCGAGTGCAGCGTTGGCGGCGGTGAGTTGGGTGAGCTGCGCGTTGAGGGCCGAGGTTTCCAAGTGGGATTTTTCGGTGGCAGCCTGCGCGGTATTTAATTCGGTCAGACGCGCCTCGGCTTGTTCGAGGGACTGGCGCGTTTCGGCGAGGGCGCGGCCGCGCTGGGTGGCGAGTTCTTCAAGCTCACGGTTCCGAGCGTTGAGCGAATCCAATTGGGCGGAATCTTCGCGGAGGGAGCCGGGCGAACGGCGCTCTTCTTCAGTCGGGCCAGCCGGGCCACGCGACGGGGTGGGGCCGGAAGGACCGGCGGGACCGGCGGATTCGGACCGTGGAACGAAAGCGCCGGCAGAAGAAGATTTGGATTTTTCCTGTTCGGTGCGATTCGCAGACTGAGCCCGGCGGGCGCTGGCGGCCGGGGCAGCGGTGCGTTGGATTTCAAGGAGACGCTTGCCTTCGGTGAGTTGCGCCGGGCTGATTTCGGCGAGAACAGAGCGCAGGGCCTTGCCGGTCATGCCGTTTTCCTCGGCCAAAGTGAGCCAGACGTAAGCCTTGGGCAGATCGCTGCCATTCACGTAGGCAAGGCCGAGATTATATTGGGCGATCGAATTGCCCCGTTCAGCTTTGTCGCGGAGCGACGCAATTTCAGGGGCTTCGGCCGCGACGAGTGCCGCCATGAGAAAACTGGAAAACAACGTGAACCAAAGGTTGCGGCGGCGGAAAAGGAGAAGCGACATCGGGATGAACGTGGAGGAAACCGGCCCCATACTCAACCTGAACCATGAAGGGATCGGGTTTTGACGGGAGTTTGACTGAGAAGGAGTTAGGACTGGCCAGCGGTATTTTTGGTGCGATTGACTGCACGGTGCCAGCCGGCTTGCAAAGCTTTCATGGCAGATGGGCGGGCCTTGGGCTGAAAGGTGCGTTCGGCCGACCATAGATTGGAAATCGCGGCGCGGTCCGGCCAAAAACCCACGGCCAAGCCGGCAAGATAGGCGGCCCCGAGGGCGGTGGTTTCGGTGGTGCGAGGGCGGACGACTGGCACGCGCAGCAGGTCGGCTTGGAACTGCAGGAGGGTGTTGTTCACCGTGGCGCCGCCGTCCACGCGGAGTTCGCGCAGGCGGAGCTTTGCATCTGCTTGCATGGCCCCGATGAGATCGGCGCTCTGGCAGGCAATGCTTTCGAGGGCGGCGCGGGCGATATGTCCCGCCGTGCTGCCCCGCGTCAGGCCGGAAATCGTGCCGCGCGCCGCGGCGTCCCAATGCGGGGCGCCGAGTCCGGCGAAAGCGGGGACGAGATAAACGCCGCCATTGTCGGGAACGGAAGCGGCGAGCTTTTCGATCTCGTCGCTGCGGGTCACGAGGCCGAGTCCGTCGCGCAGCCATTGCACAACGGCGCCGCCGATGAAGACGGAGCCCTCCAAGGCATATTCGGTTTTGGCCCCGATGCGCCAGGCGATGGTGGTAAGCAGATGGTGCCTTGAAACGACGGGCTTTTCACCGGTGTGCAGCAGGAGAAAGCACCCGGTGCCATAGGTGTTTTTGGCCATGCCGGGTGACCAGCACGCCTGACCGAACAACGCGGCCTGCTGATCCCCGGCCATGCCGGCGATGGGCACGCCGCGCAAGGCGGGGACGGTTGTGACTTCACCGAAAATTTCGCTGTTGGTGCGGACCTCGGGCAGCACTTCGCGCGGGATGCGGAGCAGGCGCAGGAGTTCATCGTCCCAATCGCCGGTGCGCAGATTCAGCAGCAATGTGCGGGAGGCATTCGAAACATCGGTGGCATGAACCCGGCCGCCGGTGAGTTGCCAGAGCAGCCAAGTATCCACGGTGCCGAAAGCGAGTTCGCCACGCGCCGCGCGGCGGCGGGCGTCGGGAATATGGTCCAGCAACCAGGCGAGCTTGGTGCCGGAAAAATACGGATCGAGGAGCAGGCCGGTTTTGCGGCGAAAGAGCGGCTCGAGTCCGCGGCGTTTGAGTCGTGCGCAAAAATCCGCGGTGCGCCGGTCCTGCCAGACAAGGGCGCGATGCAGCGGCCGGCCGGAACGGCGCTCCCAAAGCAGGGTGGTTTCGCGCTGGTTGGTGAGTCCGATGGCGGCGATGTCCCGCCCGGTGAGATTGGCTTTGGCCAGGGCGCTGAGCGCGGTGAGCCGGGTGCTTTCCCACAGATCAAAGGGCGCGTGTTCGACCCAACCGGGTTGCGGAAAATGTTGCGTGAATTCCTGCTGGGCGGCGGCGTGCGCCCGGCCGCGCCGGTTGAAAACAATCGCGCGGGACGAAGTCGTGCCTTGGTCGAGCGCGAGGACGTAGCGGGGCATGACGGCAGATTGCAGCGCTTTGGTTTGGCCGGCAAGTGCGGGAAACTGGCCGCACGGCGCGCGCTCCAGGCTTGGCGCGGCGGCGGCGAAAGGCATGCTACCGTCAGCAGGCGGGTTTCGCGGCGGTAGTTTTGGACGAAACTTAAGTGCGAAATCCGAGTCCTATCTGCCACCGACTACCATGACCACCCAGCCTTCACTTACTTTGGCCGCATTGGCGGCGATCCTATTGCTCGGCGGCTGCGCCACAGATCCGGGCGCGGCCGTGACGCAGGACACGACGAAGTATACCATTGAAAACACCGAAAAATTTGCGCGTCTCGACAAGCCCACGCAGACCGCCATCACTTGCACCGGCTTGCAGGAGCGCCTGCTGCCGGACGGCCGGCTGGAGGTCGTGGCGAGTGTCCGCAACAGTGGAGCCCAACGCATGGACGTCCAGATCAACTGCGTCTTCAAGGACGCGCAGGGATTCACCACGGGCGATGAAACGGAGTTTCAAAAAATTTCCCTGACGCCAAACTCCACCGAGGCCGTGCGCTTCACCGCCGCCGACCCGGCAGCCAAAAAATATACGATCCGGGTGCGGCGGTCGCGGTAGTTTTGCGGCCGGATGCTGTTTTCACCGAAGGATGAGGTGAATACCTCCTGCGTGAAACTTGAATAGTGCGGGCGGTCCGCCTACGGCTTGAGGGATGCGGACGGCTGTCATTGAAGATCAGACGCTCATGCGCGACTACCTCAGCGCGCTGCTGCGCAAGCATTGCGCGGCGACGGCGGTCGTGGGCATCGGTTCGATGAAGGAGCTGAGAGAACGTGAGCAGGAGCTGGCCGACGCGCAGCTCATCGTGTTCGACATTGATCTCGGCGACGGCACCACGCTCGACTGGGCGATGGAGCGGGCGGGCCGGGACAAGGATTGCACCTTGGTGGCGGTGAGCTCCATCAACGCGAGCCTGCCGTTCAAAAAGCTGCAGAATGCGGGCATTAGTCTGGCGCATAAAAACGACAGTGAAAAGGAGCTGACCGACATCATTCGACGCGCTTTGGCCGGCGGGGTTACGTTTTCAAGGCGGGTGATGGAGTTGATTTCGAGCGGGGCGCGCGATCCCCACTCGCCGCTCAAACTCCTCGGTCCGAAAGAACAGCAGGTGCTGGGCCTGCTCGGTCAGCGGTTGACCAACGAGGAGATCGCCGAGGTGCTCGGCAGCGCGCCGAATACCATCGCGGATCATCGCAAGCGCATCATGCGCAAGCTGGACCTGCACACCATCGAGGAAATCATCGATTACGCGATCCGGCACGGCTTGGTCTTTGACTCCAAAGCCGCGGCGGCAAAGTCGCAGCTCAAGCCTTGAGCCGGACTTGGGTGGCCTCGATTTCCTCGGCCGCAAAGGGCAGCAGGCGTGCGACGGCGGCCCAGTCGGCGGTGTCGGCGGATTGTTCGAGCAGGCTGACCTGTTCGGCGGCCGTTTCCTCGCCGGCGAGGAGCAACAGCGAACGCAGCGCGTGGGCCTCGGTCGCCGAACGCGGGTCATGCAATTGCGCCATCGTCGCGACGCTTTGCCATTTGCGTGCGATGTTGGCGGCGAGTTGTTCGGCCGTGGGCGCGATGTCGCTGAGCGAGGCGAGGGGATTGGCGGCACCGGCGATGGTGTGGATGTCGAGGGAGCGCTTCGGACGCAGGCCTTCGGAGAGACCGCGGATGACGCGTTCCAGTTTTTCCTTGGTCACCGGCTTGGTGACAAAGCCGGTCATGCCCGCGGCGCGCGCCTCCTCGAGTTTTTCCTGGGTGGAGTAGGCGGTGACGGCGACGATGGGCGGAGTCGGCCGCGGTAGAATTTTCACGAGCTGCCGGCAAAGCTCGCCGCCATCGGTATCGGGCAGACGCCAATCGGTGAGGACGAGGTCGTATTGGTGGGTGCTGGCGAGCTTGAGTGCACTCGCACCATCCGCGGCCCAGTCCACGGTATAACCCAGTGCGCGCAGCACATGGCCGAGCGCCATGCGGTTGTAGTCCTCGTCCTCGATGGCGAGGGCGCGGGAGACCGTCGCGGGCAGGCCGGGCGCAGGCGCGGGCGGTTGGGCGTTGGCGAGGGTGAGCTCGAGCGCAAACTCGGTGATGCCATCGCGGCTCGCGGCGGTGATCCGTCCGCCCATGGCTTGCGCGAGGCGGCGACACACGGCGAGACCGAGGCCGGAGCCGGGGATATTGCCGGTGTTGGGGCCGCGCTGAAACGACTCAAAAAGCCGGGTGAGCTCGGTGGGAGGAATCGTGGGGCCGCTGTTGCGCACCGCGAGACGGAGGCGTGAACGCCCGCCGCCCGCGGGAATCAGGCGCACTTCCACGCCCGCCTCTCGCGGCACGCCGTATTTGAGTGCGTTGGAAATCAGGTTGCAGACAATCTGGCGGAGCTTGCCCGAGTCGCCATGGAGCCAGGCGGACTGGTCCGGCAGGATAAGGGCGCACGCGGTGAGCTCGGGATCCATGGCGCGCGCGGCCTCTTCGACGAGGGCGTTGGTCTCGAAATCAACCTGGGTGAGGGTGACCTGACCGCGTTCGATGCGGGAAAAATCCAGGATGTCATCCAGCATGGAGCGCAACTGATCAGCGCAGCCGCCGAGCGTGCGCACGAGGATTTTCTCGCGTGGGCCGACGTCGCGATCGGCGAGCATCGCGCAAATACCGACCACGCCGTTGAGCGGATTGCGAATCTCATGGCTGATGCTGGCCAAGAACTCCTCCTTCACCGCACTGGCCTTGCGCAACTGCTCGGTGCGCTCATTGACGTGGGTTTCAAGCTCGAGATTGCGCCGCTGCAACTGCCGGGTGCGCAGGCGCACCAAGCCGAAGACGACTCCGCCGAGGGCGAGCGCATGGAGCGGCCAGGCCCACCACCGCAGCCACCACGGCCACGGGCGCACGATGGTGAAAGAATTTTCGGTGACGAGACCGTTGCGCTCGGCCTGCAGGGTGACAGGAGTTTGGCCCCAGCCAACCGGCAGTTGGAAATCTGCGCCGGGCCGCAGCGTTTCCCACGAGCCATTCTGACTGCGCAAGCGGAGGAACGTGGCGGGGGCGGGAGCGAGGTCGAAGGAACGCGTGGTGACACCCACGTGATCGAAGGTGGAGGAAGCCAACCGCACCTCGTTGCCCTCAAGCGCGGTGGTCCACGACCAATTGGGCTGGGGCGGAGTGGATTTGGTGAGAGGCAGGCGCGCCCGGATTACGCCGCGCGGTCCGGCCGCGAAAAGAAATTCGCTGGTGGTGGCGATTTTTTCAGCGCCGATTTCCGCGAGGCCGGGGATTTCGAGCGGTTGCCAGTCCTTGCCCTCGAGGAGACCGACCACCGGGTCGCGGTCGGGGCGGGTGACGAGGACGGCGAGGCGGCCCTGCACCATGGCGGCGTCGCGGGGATTACCCCAAGTGATCTGGCCGAGGGTATTGGCATCGGAGTCGAGAATCGAACCATCCCAAAAAAGTAAAACAACCTTGCCGGGTCGCACCTCGCGCACCGCGGCGCGACCAGTGCCGAGCTGGGTTTGAGAGTCATTGTGCGGAGAGATTACCTTCACGCCTTGACTGGATGTGCCCACGAGGAAGTTACGGCCATCAGAAGCGAGGGTTCCGACTACGCCAGAGATGGGAGCGAAGCGACTATTGCCTGAACTATCGAGGAAGGTGAGTCCCTGATCCTGGGCGACGGCGGCAACATCGCCACTCACGGCAAGTCCGTTTATGTAGCGACGTTGCAGAATAAGGGAATTTTCCTTAAAGTTTAAGTGACTATTGGTGACCGACGCCCTCATCGAAGCAGGCCATTGAGTGTTTGGATCGACAGGGGTTTCGCTTCCTAGCCTTTGAGTTCCGTTTGAGGTAACAATCTCAACTTTATTGGCTCCAGTCGCTAGTAGTCCCAATATGGCCTTATTGTCCAAACTGGTGTGATCCGTATCCCAGGGATCACTTATGGAATAGGCGCCAGTCGCTGAACCTATGAGAAATTGACTGCCAGAACGCTTAAAATAATAAATGTCTCCGAATCTTTTTGAATTCCAGATGACCTCACCGGTCGATTTCTCCAATACATAGAGGCCTCCGGTAAAAGTTGGGATCAGTATCCATGAACCAGCGTTCGCGATGCCAACAATGCCTGCTCGCAATAGCATCTTATTTGTATCGGTAGGTAAGGCGTCCTGATTGTTCTCTTCCCGGACTCCCTTATTCGTAATTTTTAGCGAACCCTCACACCAAATGATCAGTTGGTCATCATAATCGGACAGGGTGGGGATAGGAATTAGCCTGTTTTTGCGCCAAGCCGCGGGAGAATGATTGGGTGCACTTGCGATTAAATCATTACCTATAAGACACAGCCTTGCTTGTCCGCTAGCTCCTGCAGGTGGTGGAATCAATTGCTGAGCTATTCCATTGAGATCAATATGCCATATACCATCCCCACCGGCGACCAGCCAACCATCAGAAACTGCCTGGGCGTCGATGTATTCACCACTTAATCCGGGTATTTGATTAAGTTGGTTGTTATTATAAAAAGCTACAAACCCATGCCCAGCAAATAGTAGGCGACCATGTGCTTCGCTGACGGCACGCACAACTTGACCACTGGGTGTTGCTGCAAGCTGCCAATCACCGGCGGCTGTGCCTATGGCAATACTGCCTTCAACCCCTAAAACCAGCTGTCCTTTTGTCAGACGTTCTATCATCCAAATCGGTTTACCCCGAAAGGCTGTTGGAAGGATAATTTCAGAAGTTAGTGGCTCAAATGCCAGTGCACGGAGGGATAAAAATCCGACCGCAAGCATAAAAACCACCCTATTTGGGATGTATCGACCCATCTGAAAAGGGGTAGTTTTTCGCAGAGCAAAACCGCTGGGGCAACGCGATACTGAGGGCGTATGAAAAAACTAACCTCTCTCGCAATCCTCTTAAGTAGCGCGTTGGCGACCCTTTTGATGGCAGTTGGCATGAGCCAAACGGCCCAAAAGCTCGATCCCGTCGCGCAGAAATCACTGACTATTTCGACCATGCAAACGGGCGATATTGCCGCTCTTCCCTGTGCACCTTGTGACGGTGGTGGTGATCCCACCCCGCCGCCGCCTCCTTCTGGTGGTGGTGTCCTCGGTGGTGGCGACCGTCAGTTGAACGCCTGAGTCTCACTGACCTCAATGCTCTCTCTTGCGGCATTGCGCTATCGTGACGTTTTCGCCGGCGACGGCGGACCGATCGAACGTGTCCTGACCGGGGATTTCAACATTCTCGGTCAGCCGCAAAAGCAGGCCAACGCCTTCCTCAAGCCCGAGCTGACGGCGGGCAAGTCCACCTATGCGATCTACGGGCAGGCGGATGGCACAGGTTCGGCGGTTTCCTCGTCGGTCGCCTGTCACATGGCGATTTCGGAAGCGCTGGAACGCTGGGCCTTCCTTGCGACGCACAACCGACCCGAGGGCCAAAAATACGGCTTCGGGGTGGACCGCAGTTCCAATGGCATGGCCGCTTTCCCGGGTGTTTTCCGTTCCCAGGCGGCGAGCCGCGCGCGCTTGGAGGCGTTGGAACGCTTTGCACTCATCGCTTGGTGGGATGGCCGGTTGCCGGCCCAGAAAATGGGCTCGCCCTTTCCCGGCGTCGATCTCGTGCGCATCCACCACAATGCGGGCGAGGGCGAGGTAGTCATTTTAGTGCAGCGTTCCCGTGCTGGGGTGGCTTACGGACACGCGGCCGGTCGCACCGTGCGATCGGCCGCGTGCAAAGCCGCGGTCGAGCTGGCGCGTTCCGATTTCGTAATTGCGGCTCACCGGGCCAAGGGCGCGTTGGTGCAGGCGGCTAATTTTCTCGAGCGCCGGGCACTGTATTTTTCGACGGACGAAGGTCACGAGGATTTTCGCCGCCGGCTGCAGACCCGTCCGGACAAGCCTGCGCCGCGCTGGGAGTCGGTCTTCGACGGCGAAATTCCCGGGCCGTGGTCACGCTGGGCGACGGTCTGGCGCCACGCCGTGGCGATGCCCACCGATGAATATCTCAATCCTAACACCAACTTCTTTTTCTGGTAAAACATCATGACTGCTCGCGCTGAATCCCTGCTCCATATCCGCCATGTGCTCGATCTTTCCGGCCCCGCCGATGCGTTCGCGGCCACCCGGGCCGCCTTTGAGGACGGCCGGATCGATGCCCTTGACGTGCCCGAGGTGTTCCTCGCGCTCCGGGCGCAGTCGGGCAACTTTTTCGAAAGCCTCAGCGCGCGTGCGCCCGGCGGCTCGCGGTTTCCCTTCAGCCGGAGATGAATGATGCGCTCACCAAGACAGAGCTCGCGCTTTTGGAGGCTTTGCAGCGCGAACGCATCCTCCTGCAGCAGCGGGATTGGGTGAGCGGCATCATTCTGCACGAATTATCGAATGCCGTGACCGTGGTCAGCGGCAGCGTGGACCTGATCAACATGGTCCCGGTGGGCTCGAACGCCTACGGGTCCGCGTTACAGCAACTGCAGCGCGGCTCGAGCACGCTGCGACAATTGCTCGCCGGCCTGCGGGTGCTCATTGACAGCACCGGCACGCCGCCGACCTTTGAGAAAACCGACATCATGGATTTTGTCCGGGGCCTGGCGACTGATCCCCTGCTGATGGGCGGCGAGGTTGACCGCATCCTGCTGCAATCACGCCACGCCGCGCGCACGTGGCGGATTTCACCCGGGTTGCTGCGGCACGCGTTGGGCAACGTCATGCGCAACGCCCTGCGTTACGGCGCCGGCAACACCACCGTCTCGGTCGTCATCGGGCGGCGTGGACATCGGCATTGGATTCATGTGTTGAATCATGGCGTGAAGATCCCGGCGGAGGTGGTCGCCAAGTTGTTTGAACCGGGAAAAAAAAGTTCCTCCGGCGGCATGGGTCTCGGGCTCTACATTGCGCAAACCTGCACCGAGCGTATGGGCGGACGGCTGGTGTTTGGCACGACTTCCAAGTGCACGGTGTTTTCCATCGTGCTGGAAGATGGATCCGGCGATGTGGTGGATATGTTGCCGAAAGCCGCCGGGTTCGCTTCGTAAGGCGGGCTGCCGGCGCGGGACCGGTCAGGGTTTTGCGGCTTGGGGCGCGGCTGGCGCAGGGGCAAACGTCACTTCCTGCGCGGCTTCATCCATGTTCTTTTTGGCGCGTTCGAGTGCCGCGCGATCCTCCGGCGTGTCTTTCACCTGGGCCGCGCCACTGGAGAAATCAATGGTCTTGCCGTCTTGAATCGCGACTTCGGCCGGTGTCGGCCCCGCGACTGGTGCGCGGGCGGTGGCCTGACGATGGCGGAGAAAAAAATAACCCGCGATCATGCCGATGATGATGCCCAAGGTGAGCCAGAGCAGTCGACGTTTCATGTCAGAAGGGAGCTATTAGGGTTCAAGGTTCGTGCGGCAGTGATTACGTCGCCCGTTTCCGCCACCGCAGCCCGACACAGAGCGACACGCCCAGCAGGAGGCCCGATGCCCCGCAGAGCACGATGTGCAAGGCTTGGGATAGTTGGAAGGACCAGATGAGAAAATTTACAGTCAGAACAGCCGTGTTTTGCAGGGCAAACACGACCAGCACGACCAGAAGAAGCAAAGGAGGGAGCAGGCGCGCGAAGGACATGGAGGGACGGGGTTGAAGGTGTTTAGTGCAGGCTTTCTCGGCTTTTGGCGAGGAAGACGTGACCGCGGTGCGGTTGAGGAGATCGCCATGTTTCGCCAGCGGCCTGAGCAGGCACATCAACCCAAGGCGAGGGCGATGATCCCGGCGGTCATGGCGCCGGCGGCCCACAGGCGGCGCCGGCCATCGGCTTCCTTAAGCACTTTGGCGCCGATAAACGCGCCGATGACGATGCTCACTTCGCGGGCCGGGGCGATGTAACTCACGGGCGTGAAGGTCATGGCGGTGAGCACCAGCAGGTAGGCTACGGGGGAAAGTAGGGCGACGCCGAACGCATAGCGGCGTTGGCCTTGCCAGCAGGCTTTCACTTCCGGCCGGCGGCGCAGGGCAAAGGGCGTGAGCAGGGTCAGTTGCGTGAAAGCGGTGCCCGCATCATAGAGGAGTGGAGTGACGGCGAGCCCGGCGACACCCT
>JAGNQV010000215.1 GCA_017988885.1 Opitutaceae bacterium
CCGGAGTAGTTTTTGACCTGCACCACCGGGCCGCGTTTGATGAACAGGCCGGTCAATTGAATCGCTTCGGTCAGGAAACCGCCCCCGTTGCGCCGCAGGTCTAGCACCATGCCTTTGATGCCGGCCTGCTTGAGTTGCTCGATCAATTTGGCGACATCTTGGGTCGCACCCGATTTTTCCGCGCCGGGAGTTTTATCCTCCGAGGGGCCGTAGAAAGTCGGCAGGGTGATGACGCCCAGCGGCACATCGACGCCATCGGGTCCCGGCACTTGGAAGACCGCGGCATGCGCGCGTGCCGAGTTGAGTTTGACCACATCCCGATTGATGACGATTTCCTTGCGGGTGGCGGAGTCCGTGGAATCCGCTGGTTGGATGATAAGTTTTACTTGGCTGTCCTTCGGACCGCGGATCAAGTCTACGATTTTGCGCAGTTTCATGCCGATGATCTCGACGGGTTCGGCATTACCCTGACCGACGGAAATGATGCGGTCATTGGGCTTGAGCAGCTTGCCCAGGTCGACGGGACCGCCGGGGACGACTTCCTTGACGACGCAGTAGTCATCTTCGACGCCGAGCAGGGCGCCGATACCGACCAGTTCGTTGGTCATCTGGATGCCAAAATCCTCAAAAGTGTCGGCCGAAAAGTAAGTCGAATGCGGATCATAGAGATGCGCGATCGTGGAAAGAAACAGCTCGGCAATTTCGCCGCCATCGATATCGGCCAGGTTTTTCAGCATGCGCTCGTAACGCTTGCGCACGACCAGCTTGGCCTCCTCGGCGGTTTTTTTGTTCAGCATCTCGGCGATCAGCTCAAACTTGAGCCGCTGTTGCCAAAGGGCGTCCGCCGCGGCCGGATTTGCAGCCCACTCGGACTTAATCCGATCGGCCCGGTAAACCTCGTTGGTTTTGAGGTCGAAGTCCTGCTGCAAGGCCTCGAAGATCCAATTGATGCGAGCCTCGGCGCGTTGCTCGTAGATGGAAAAAATCTCATAGGCGGCGTCGATGTTGCCGAGCTTGCTTACATTCCAGTAGAGCCGGTCGTTGTAGCGCGCCTCCAACTCGGCCTTGTCACTGGCCAGGAAGAACAACTTTTGGCCGTCCCACGCGGTCATGTAGTCGGGCACGACTTGGGAGTAGTCGCTGCTCCGGATCGCATCCCGGTTGTAGTGGGCCTGTTCGAGCAACTGGACCATCGTGCTCGCTTCGGTCGCCAACGTGGGCGAAGTGACAAATTTCCGGTCCGGGATGCCGAAGGCCACCGCCGCCAGCAGGACAAACAAGGTCGAAAGCGACAGCCGGCGCAGAAAAAAGGAGGTTCGAATCATCGGGAGTTGGATAGGGAAATGAGCGAAATGTTTCTGGGGGAATGGAATATTTATGGTGGAACCAGTGCGTGCGGCAGCCGGCTTTTAGCGGCGTGCCAGCAGATCCTTGGCTTTGTCCAAGGCCCGTTTTTCCCCGGTAGTTAAGGCGCCGAAACCCTCGCTGTTGATCTTGTCGAGGATGCGATCGAGTTCGGCCCGAAGCTCCTGCCGGTTCAGTGGTGCGCCCGTGTCCGCCATGACGGGGGCGTTGGCCAGTTTGGCGGCGGTTCCGGCGCGGTCGGCGGGCTGACGTGTGCCCACCAGCAGGCGATTTGGCTCATGGGCGTATTTGAAATACAGCCAGCCGGCCAGCATGCCCCCCAAGTGGGCGGAGTGCGCGATCGTGAACGGGGAAAGCGCCCCCATGATCTCATAGAAAACAACGCCACAAAGATCGAAGGCCAGCAGGCCCAAGACGATAAATTTGGGCTTCAGGCTGATCGGGAAAACGAAAAACAAGAGAAAGGTTATCTGCCGATAGGGATAGAAGCAGGCGAAGATCACGAGCAGACCGCAGATTCCTGCGCTGGCACCCATGAGCATGCCCCCTTGGGTCCAATGCGCTGCCGTCCACGTGAGGGCGCCAAGGACGATGGCGGCGAAATAGGCCCCGATGAACCGCCGTGCGCCCAGCAGGGGGACCAGTTCACGGCCCAACCAATAAAGGCCTAGCAACGTGCTGACGATATGCAGTAGATAGGGAAAGCGGTCGGTGCTGTGGAGAAAGCTGTAGGTGGCCAAGGTCCAGATTTTCCCAGCCTGCAAATTTTCTGTGGTCAAGGCGGCGAAGGCCTCAAGGTTGGCTGAGGCGTCAAACCACCGCAGGAAAATGTTTTGCAGCACAAACCCGGCGGCAATCAGGGAAAGCAGCCAGTGCAATGCGGTCATGCCGTAGGCTGGGTGACCTCGATGGTCGTCTCGCATATATGGGCGGTCTGCCGACATTTTGGCCGAAATTACAGGTGGAATTGCGCGAATACAAGCCGGCAGCGGCATTTAAACTCAGGTTTGCTCCCCGCGAAGACGCACAATTATGTCTTAGGTTGCATACGAGCCCGCTTGACAGCGTTTCCCAATGCTCTCTTTTACTCGCCCAGTATGGCCAATAAAGCAGACAAATGGGAGCAAAACGCCCCCGGAAAATTTTTCGTCGATCAGCAGTGCATTGATTGCGATTTGTGCCGCGAAACCGCTCCGGGTTTTTTCACCCGCCATGATGAAGGCGGCTATTCCTTCGTGCACAAGCAGCCGACCACCGAAGAGGAAATCAGCTTGTGCATGGAAGCCTTGGAGGGCTGCCCGGTTGAAGCCATCGGCAACGACGGGGACGAATAAAACGGCGCGGCGCGCCTCAACTTTGGTCCCGGCCACCGCGCCGGGACTTTTTTTGGTCCGACGAAGTTGGTTAGCAGGTTATTTTTTATGGCTAACTGCGGTCTTGTTTTGTGCCGCCGGCTTGGTAGCCCTGTCGCATGGCACGTCTGCGCTTGATGCTTCTGGGCATGGTTTGGCTGGCTTCCTTGGGAGCGCAGACGCGGGTGGATTTGCCCGAAATGGTGGTGCTATCGCCACGGATTGCCAACCAGTCGCCGGTGACCACGTTTGCGATGCCGGTGTCGGCTTTGAGCTACGAACCGCGGGTGGATGTGCAGGCGCGAAATCTGGCGGAAGGGCAGGCTGATATCAGTATCCGCGGAGGAAGCTTTGAAAATACGGCATTCCGCATCGGCGGGGTTACCGTGTTGGATCCGCAAACAGGTCATTACTTGGCTGAACTGCCGGTCGCGCCGTTGATGCTGGGGCCACTCGCCGTTGTCACAGGGGCCGAAAATGCCTTTGGGGCGACCAACGCCAATGTGGGGTCAATCGCTTACGACTGGCGCCCCATCCGGTCCCAAGGGATTTTGTCGGCGGCGATCGGGCAATTCAACCTGCACCGCGCCGAATTGTATCAGGGGGTGGTGTCCGCCCCGCTGGCGGCGGGGACAAAACTCGGTGCCGATGCGGACTACGCGTGGTCGGAGTCGGACGGTTCCATCGCGTATGGCGAACATCGTTTTCAAAGGATCGGCGGCCGGGTGCAACGAATTGCAGGGGCGGCCCAGACGGATTTTTATGCCGGTTATCAAGCCAAGTTCTTCGGCTGGCCCAATCTTTACACGCCCTTCGGTTTTAATGAAACGGAGAGTCTTCAGACCGTGTTCATGACGCTGAATCACCGGCAGACTTGGGCTGATGGCCAGTATTTCGAAGCCGGGATCTATTATCGCAGAAACAAGGATGACTATGAATTCAACCGGACGGTGCCGGGGGCTTCCAATCCGTTTATCCATACGACTTGGATGACGGGTGCCGCTATCGAAGGGCGGCGTGCAGTAGGGAACATTTTTATCCGGGTTCGCGGTGAAGTAGCAGCAGACAAACTGGAATCCACTTCCTTGAACTTTGGCCATTATCATTCCCGGACCATCTTGAAGACGGTGGCGCTGGCTGAAAAGCAGTGGGCCATGGCAGCGGGAGGAACCCTTGAGCTTGCTGCGGGGCTTTCACTCGATGACACCAATCGTGACGGAGCGGCCTATTCCCCCATCATTGAGATCACCCGCCGGTTCCAGACGGCCGAGGGGATGCAGTCAGTGCGCTTCAGCTATGCGAAATCCACGCAGGTGCCTTCTTACACGGCGTTGAATTCTGATGCTGCGGCGGGACTTTTTCGGGGCAATGCCAACCTGCAGCGTGCGGTGACGCATAATATCGAGCTGCAATTCACTGGTCGGTTGGCGGACTGGCAGGGCGAGGCGACCTTCTTTGTGCGGCAGGACGACCGTTTGGTGGACTGGACGTTTCGGCGGGGAGTGACGGCGCGCACGGCCAATCCGGTGGATATTGGCACCGGCGGCGTTGAAATGGTCGCCCGCCGCGAAGCGGCCTGGGGCAACCTTACTTTGGGCTACACTTACCTGGCGAAGGATGCGGACTATGGCTCGACCAGCATTGATGCCAGTTTCTATGCGTTGAATTACGCCAAACACCGGCTGACTGCGGCGCTGACTTGGCATCTGACGCGCGAATGGGATTTGCGCTGGGATAACGAAGCCCGCCTGCAGGCGGACAATCCCTTGCGCACCACAGGTGGCGATGAAGCGGTGCTCAGTGCGCTGGCACTGGCTTGGCGGCCGCAGGCATGGCGAGGAGTAGAGCTCTCGTTGCAGGTGGACAACCTGTGGAATACCAATTTTCAGGAAGTGCCGGCGGTGCCGGCGGCCAACCGGCAAATTG
>JAGNQV010000053.1 GCA_017988885.1 Opitutaceae bacterium
AATACTGCAAGCACTGCTACATCCTAGGGCAGGCTCGGGCCGAGGCGGCGGGACTGACGCTGCGTCTGAACGGGGGCAATGGCTCGTGCCGGCACACGTTTGCGACGCTGACGGCGGGGTTGGCACCGCAGGATCCTAGTCAGATTGCGGAGGCCCGGTTATGATCGGGTGCTACGATTTTTGCGGCCACTACGAGTGGACCTTCGCCTGGTTTGAGCGCGTGGGTGGACCGGAACTGCTGCGTGAATACTGGGACAAGGCGATCAATCAGGACAGCCAACGGCATGCGCGCGACCTGATCGTGGCGGAAGGTTTCGAGGGGATGGCGAAATACTGGGGACACACGCTCGTGGAGGAGTCGCCGGATCTAGGCTTCGCGATCACGCGAGGACCGGAGGTCTTCCGGATCGATATGCACGCCTGCCCGTCGAAGGGTTTTTTGCTTCGTAACGGGTTGGAACAACACCGAGATTATTGCGATCACTGCATGGGCTGGGTCGGCCCGATGTTGAAGGCGGCGGGTTACACGATCGATCATGAGCACAACCATTGTGGTCAATGCTGGTGGGAACTGCGGAAGGCCGGTGATGATGCCGGCGACACTTCACTCCGGGCCACCGCGGGTGAAGCCGATGTCCGCCTCCGCCCCGAATGGACGCAGGAAAAAGCGCAGCTCGATCGCTACGTGAAATCCAACGATCCCGACGACAAGTTACCCTAAAGCTTCCATGACCTCAGCTTCCGCTCCAATCATCGCCGGTCCGATTTTCAATCAGGACAGCACCGATTTTTTCCATGCCCGCACGCCGTCCGACATGGGCGTGACAGCGATTCATGACTACATTGATCGCCTGGCGGGCGCGGGGGTGGGCACCTTTGTTTCCTGCGGCAATGCGATGAAGGCGAACTTTGCCAGCCAGGTTTGGGAGTCGGACTGGACGGGTTACGATGCGAATGGTCCGGATGATCAACTGGTGCTGAGAGGACTGCCGAAAGCTTCGATTGCTCCGGTCCGCAGTCGGCTCGATGCGGCCAAGCGCCTCGCCGATCTCGGTATTGATTTTCACGCCGTCGCGCTGGCACGATGCCGCCACCAGGGGCTGGGCGCATGGATGACCGTGCGCATGAATGATGTGCATGCCTGCATGGATGCGGAGAGTCCTTTGCTGAGCACTTTTTTCAAGAGTCAGCGGGCGGCGGCGAAACTGCGCGCCATGCATCGTGATCGTTTCTGGATGGACCGCGCGCTCGATTGGGAACGGCCCGAGGTGCAGGATCATTATTTCCAATTCGTTTGTGAGATTCTGAACCGCTATGATCTGGACGGCATCGAGCTGGATTGGATGCGCTTCGTCGTGCATTTCCGTCCGGGCCGTGAGCTGGAAGGCGGGAAAGTCATCACCGCCTGGATGCAGCGGGTGCGAGCTGAGTGTGACCGCGCGTCGGTGCGACTGGGGCATCCCGTGCTCTTGGGGGCACGCGTGCCGACACGGCCGGAAACCGCGCGCCGGAACGGCCTCGATGGCGTGGCGTGGGCGAAAGCGGGCTTGATTGATCTGTTGGTGGCGGCGCCGTTTTGGGCGACGCTTGATTTTGATGTGCCAGTAGCGGAATGGAAACGCTTGCTCGACGGCACCGGCGTGCATTTTTCCGTCAGCGTTGAAGTGCGTTATCAACCCGCGCCCGATGGTCCGGCGCAGATGATTTCGCCCGCGCTGCTGAGCGGGTTTGGCACCGCCGTGCTGCACGGTGGGGCGGATTCTGTTTATCTCTTCAATATTTTCCCCACTGGGCACGGTTTGGACAACCTGTGGAAGGCAGATAAGTATGATGCGGTGCTGCGCTCGCTGAGTGCGTTACCGAAAGTAGCCGCACAGGAGCGGGTGCATGCGATCACTTACCACGATGTGCGTGCACCGGGAGAACCGGCGGGCAATGCCCTGCCGGCGACTGATTTAAAGTGGGACCAACCGTCAGCCCCGGGATTTGCCTTTCGTGTGCAGACCGGATCCACACCTGAAGCGGAGCGCAAAGTGCGCCTGGAAATTGAGTGGGCGCAGCCGGTGCCGTCACCTGCGACGGTGCGCACCTACCTTAACGCGCACCGGCTCACGTTGGCGGAGGCAGTGGAAGGGGTCTGGCGTTTTGACGTGCCGGCAGGAGCGCTGGAAGACGAAGCCCAAGTCATCGAAATCGAGACCCCGGGCAAGGACACGGTCGTGCGCGTCGAGCTGCACGTGGCCGCCCGCTGAGCCGGCAAGGACCGCAAATAAATCAGCTCTTCAGCAGCGATTGCAGATCGGTGAGGGAGAGTTTGGCGGCGGCGGTATCGCTGGCCTCGAAGACATCGGCGAGCAGCGCGCGTTTTTCTTCCTGCAAACCGAGGACTTTCTCCTCCACGGTGCCGGTGCAGATTAGCTTGTAGCTGGTGACGACGCGCGTCTGGCCGATGCGGTGGGCACGATCGGTGGCCTGGGCCTCGGCGGCGGGATTCCACCACGGATCGAAATGCACGACGGTGTCGGCGGCGGTGAGATTGAGGCCGGTGCCGCCGGCTTTGAGCGAGATGAGGAACACGGGAACGTCGGCGGAATTGTTGAAACGATCCACCTCGGCCTGGCGCTGGCGCACCGGCATGGAGCCATCGAGGTAGGCGTGGGCGACTTCCTGCGCCACGAGTTCCGTGCGCAGCAAGGCGAGCAGGGAGGTGAACTGGGAAAACACGAGCAGCCGGTGGCCGTCATCGATGGACTCGGCCAGGAGCTCGCGAAAGGCCTCCAGTTTTGCGGAATAGTCGGCGGGGGCCTCCGGGGCCACGAGCCGCGGATCACAGGCCAACTGGCGGAGGCGCAGCAGTTGGGTGAGCGTGGCCATGCGCAGGCTGGCTTCGCTGGCGCCGCCCGCCTGCAGGTCGAGGAGCTGGCGTTCGGATTTTTCCTGCAGGTCGCGATACATCGCGGCTTGGGCGGGCGTGGGTTCGCACCAGATGATCTGCTCGATTTTGTCGGGGAGTTCGGGCGCGACCGCCAGCTTGGTGCGCCGGAGAATATAGGGCGCGGTTTGGAGCCGCAGGCGCTCATTGAACCAGTCGCGTTCTTCCTGCCGCGTGCCCGGGGGGATTTTGTCGAGGTAGCCGGGCATGAGGAATTCGAAGAGCGAACGCAGGTCGTCGAGTGAATTTTCCAACGGCGTGCCGGTGAGGAGGAAGCGGCCGCGGGAGTGGAGCGCGCGCAGCGCGTAGGCGTTTTGCGAATGCCGGTTTTTGATGTGCTGGGCCTCGTCGGCGATCACGCAGGTGAACTCCACCGCATCGAACAGCTCGCGGTCGCGGGTCAACGTGCCGTAGCTGGTCACGATCAAGTCATGGGCGGCGAAGCCATCCGCCTTGGTCAGGCGCTGGCCGCCGTGGTGCACGGTGACGCGCAGCCCGGGTGTGAAGCGGGTGACTTCGCGCCGCCAGTTTTCGAGCAACGAAGTGGGGGCCACGACCAGACTGGGGCGACCCGGGTCCCGCGCCGCACACAACAGACCCAGGGCCTGCAAGGTTTTGCCCAGGCCCATCTCGTCGGCGAGGATGCCGCCGAGGTCGTGGCGGTAGAGATGCCAAAGCCACGCGATGCCGAGCTTTTGATAGGGGCGCAGTTGCGCCACGAAGTCCGGCGGCAGGGGCGCGGGTTGCAGGGCGGAGAGGTTGCGGAGGGCTTCGCTGCGGGCCTTCCACGCGGCGGAGGGCTGGAAGTGCGGGGTGATCTCCTCCAGCACGGCCTGCAATTCGGCGGCGCGGGCGGCGGGCACGCGTTGGGAGCGCCGGCTGGAGATGCCGCCGCCACTCTCACCGGTCAGCGCATGTTGAGCTTCGCCGAGTTTTTTCAGTTTGTCCGGTTCCAGCAGGTAAATCTTGCCGTCGGATTCGAGGTAACCCCGGCCGGACGCAACGGCTGCGCGGACCTGCTCCTCGCTGGCGGTGCCGGCGCGCAGGCCGAGCGTGACCTGAAAACCGGCGCCTGCCTCGGTGGCTTCACCGGTGAGCTCGGCCGGCAGCAAGTGCGCGGTGTTTTTTTCGAACCCCGGGGTGAATTCGGCGAAAAACTCCGTGCGCAGTCGTTCGCCGTGATTCGCGAGGAAGGTGAGCGTCTTATGGCGGTCGCGCAGCCACCATTTGCGGTTGGAGGGTTCCAAGTGAAAGCCACTGGTCTTGAGCAAATCGGTGACGGCGGCGTAGGCAAAGGATTCACGCGAAGGCGCCACAATGGCGAGATAGTGTTCTGTGCCATCGACCACCATGGGCGTGGCGGGTGCGACGGGCCGGGGTTTTGGTTTGATCGGACGGGCAGCGGGACGGCGGGAGGGCGCGGCGGCGGGGCGAGAAGTTTCGGCCAGCAAAAAATTCTGCCGCCAGGCGGTGGGCTGACCGTCTTCGACAAAGACCGGTTGCGAGCCGACGGCGGCGATGAGTTCGCGTAATTGGGTGCGACTGAGCTGGATGAATTTGGGCGGCGTGGGGGTGCCCGACCAGCGTTGCAACAAGGCCAGCGCCGGCAGCAGGGTCGGGGGCGGCGCGGCGGTGAGGTCGAGCTCCACCTTGAGCGCGACGGCATCACGGATGATGGCGGCGGACAGGTTGGGCGGGAGATGAAGGCGAAGCATGGTTGCAGACGAAAGAGTTGCGGGAATAAAGACCGGCTGACATGACTCTCAAGTCAATATGAGCAATGAGGCATTTACGCAACTGGTGGACGCGCACTACGCGCCGCTCTACCGTTTTGCGCTCAGCCTGGCGCGTAACCAAGCGGATGCGGGTGACCTTGTGCAACAGACCTTTTACGTTTGGGCGACCAAAGGCCATGCCTTGCGCGAGGCGGCGAAGGCGAAATCCTGGCTGTTTACGACGCTCTATCGCGAATTCCTGCGCGGCCGCCGGCGGGAGGCCCGGGCGACTTCACTCGAAGATTTGCCGCCCGACCAAAAGGAGGTCGCCGCCGAGGAAGTGGACCGGGTGGCCAGACTTGATGCGGCGACCGTCATGACGGCGCTGCAAGCCGTGGATGAGGTTTTTCGCGCGCCCCTCACCCTGTTTTATCTGGAAGAGCTTTCTTATCAGGAAATCGCCGAGGCGCTGGAGGTGCCGATTGGCACGGTGATGTCGCGGCTTTCGCGGGGAAAAGCACAGTTGCGCGCGGTGCTGGAGCAGGCGGAAAGCACGGTGCCGGAAAAAGTAGTGCCTTTTAAAAAACAACAAGCGTCATGAACAACGACGAAGCCAAATTTATCCTCAGGGCCTACCGGCCGGGCGGCCGTGATGCCGGTGATGCCACCTTTGCCGCGGTGCTGGAGCAGGCCCGGCGCGATCCGGCGCTGGGCGCATGGTTTGCGCGCGAGCAGGCGCATGATACGGCCGTGGCGGCCAAAGTGCGGGAGCTGGCACCGCCGGCAGGGCTACGGGAAGCGATTCTCGCGGGTGGTCGCGTCAGCGCGGCACCGAAACGACGCTGGCGGCAGCCGGCATGGCTCGCGTTGGCGGCGAGCGTGGCGGTGGTGCTGGGCGTGCTCGCCACCTGGCCTGATTCCCGGGCGGAGGCGGCGCCGGTGCAACTGGCGGAGTTTGCCCTCAATGACATGGTGCATGGCACGCATGGCGGCCATGGCGAAGCCTCGTCCACGCTGCATCGCTGGCTGTCGGCGAAAGACAACCGCATCGCCGGCGCGTTACCGATAAATTTTGACCAACTGCGGCGCACGGGCTGCCGCACGCTGAGCTATGATGGCCGGGAAATGTTGGAGATGTGTTTCGCGCGCAACGGGACGATGTTTCACCTCTACGTGGTGCGCGAAAAAGCGGCCAAGACCGGTGGTGAGGCGGCGGAGCCCATGCTGTTGGCGCAGGCCGGGGGAGCCGCGGCGGTGTGGTCGGACGGGCGTTTTCAATATGCGCTGGTCGGACCCGGCGCGACCGCGGAGTTGCAACGTTTGATTTGAGTCAGCGCGGCGGCGCAGGGTTTTTGGAGTTTGCAGCGGCGCGAGATTACGCAGAATGCGGGAGAGCCCCGCCCTATGTCACCATCCGACGCCCCAACCCCCGAACATGCCCGTCTGATTGCAGACGACCGGCGCGAGGTGAATTGGAAGCGTTGGGGCCCTTATCTGGCCGAGCGGCAATGGGGCACGGTGCGCGAGGACTATTCGGCGGATGGGGAATGTTGGAACTATTTCACCCATGAGGATGCCTGCAGCCGGGCTTATCGCTGGGGCGAAGACGGCTTGCTGGGTCTGTGTGATCGCGAGGCGCGGCTGTGCTTTGCCGTGGCCCTGTGGAATGGAAAAGATGCGATCCTGAAAGAGCGACTGTTCGGTCTGACGAACGGGGAAGGTAATCACGGCGAGGACGTGAAGGAGTGCTATTTTTACCTGGATAACACGCCGACGCATTCGTGGATGCGGGCGCTCTACAAATATCCGCAGGCGGCCTTTCCCTATGCGCAATTGCGGCAGGAAAACGGGCGGCGCAGCCGGGAAGAGCCGGAATACGAGTTGCTGGAGACAGGGGTGTTTGAGCAGAGCCGCTACTTTGATGTCACGGTGACCTATGCGAAGGCCGGCGCGAATGATGTGCTGATTGAACTCAAAGTGGCCAATCGCGGACCGGAGGCGGCGCCAGTGCAGGTGCTCCCGACGTTGTGGTTTCGCAACACGTGGTCATGGGGTGGGCGGCACGAGGACAGTAAAAGCAAACCGGGGCTGCGGGAAGCGGGGGCCGGCCGGGTGCAGTGCGAGCACGATACTTTGGGGCGGATGGTTTTTGAAATCGAACCGCAAGGCAAAGGGGCGCCGCCGCTGCTCTTCACCGAAAATGAGACGAACGCGGCGAAGCTTTTTTCCGCCGAGAATGCCTCGCCTTATGTGAAGGACGCCTTTCACGACTACGTGGTGCAAGGGCGGAAGGAGGCGGTGAATCCCCGCAAGACGGGGACAAAGTGCGCCGCGCAGGTGGTCTGGACGCTGGCCGCCGGAGAGGAGCGGGTCATCCGGCTGCGGCTGTATGCCGAGGCGGAGAAGCCGGCGGAGGTTTTTGGGCAGGGCTTTGCCGCCGTGATGCAGGCGCGGCAGCAGGAAGCGGACGCATTTTACGAAGCGGTGTTGAGCGGGCGGCACCGCAATGAAACCCAGGCGCCGTTCATGGCGAAGGCCAAGGCGAAGCCGGGGGCTGATTTGGTCGCGCGGCACGCAGTGGCGCGGCAGGCGTTCGCGGGCCTGCTTTGGTCGAAGCAGTTTTACCACTACATCGTGCAGGACTGGTTGCAGGGCGACCCGAAGCAACCGCCGCCGCCGGCAGGGCGGGTGCAGGGGCGGAACAGCGACTGGCCGCATTTTTATGCACGGGACGTGCTGTCGATGCCGGACAAATGGGAGTATCCGTGGTTTGCCGCGTGGGACCTCGCGTTCCACATGCTGCCGATGGCGCAGCTGGATCCCGCCTTCGCGAAACATCAACTGAACCTCCTGCTGCGGGAATGGTATATGCACCCGAACGGGCAGATGCCCGCCTATGAGTTCGCCTTCGACGACGTGAACCCGCCGGTGCATGCGTGGGCTTGCTGGCGGGTTTACAAGATGACCGGACCGCGCGGCGGGCGCGACCGCGTTTTTCTAGCGCGGACGTTTCAGAAGCTGTTGCTCAATTTTACGTGGTGGGTGAACCGGAAGGATCCGCACGGGCAGCATGTGTTCAGCGGCGGCTTTCTCGGGCTCGACAACATCGGCGTGTTCGACCGCTCGAAACCGCTGCCCAATGGCGGTCACCTGGAGCAGGCGGACGGCACGGCGTGGATGGCGTTTTATTGCAGCACGATGCTGGCGATGGCGCTGGAGCTGGCCGAGGGCGATCCGGCCTACGAGGACATCGCCTCGAAATTTTTCGAACACTTCGTGGCCATCGCGGATGCGATGAACCATCTCGGCGGCACCGGCCTCTGGCATGAGGAGGATGGGTTTTATTACGACCTGCTGAAGACCGACGGGAAGAGCGAGCCGCTGCGCTTGCGCTCGATGGTGGGCGTAATTCCGCTGTTCGCGGTGGAGTTCATCGATGAGGACACGCTGCAGCGGCTGCCGGGTTTTGCCAAACGCACGCGGTGGTTTTTGGAGAACCGGCCCGATCTGGCGGCGCACATTACCTGCATGGAGCGCGGGGGCGGGGATTCGAGCCGGCGACTGCTGGCGATTCCCTCGCGCGAACGTTTGGAGCGGGTGTTGCGTTACGTCTTCGATGAAAAGGAATTTCTCTCGGCGCGCGGCGTGCGCTCGCTTTCGCGCATCTACGCGGAGCATCCGTTCAAGCTCAATCTGGCGGGTCAGGATTATCAGGTGAGCTATGTGCCCGGTGAATCGAACACGTGGCTTTTTGGCGGTAATTCCAACTGGCGCGGTCCGGTGTGGTTTCCGTTGAACTTCCTGCTGATTGAAGCGCTGGAAAGATACCATCGGTTTTACGGCGATGAGTTCACGATGGAGTTTCCCACCGGCAGCGGGAAAAAACTGAACCTCGCACAAATCGCCCGGGAATTGTCCCGGCGGCTGGAAGGACTGTTTCTGCCAAATGGTGGCGGGAGGCGGCCGGCGCTGGGGCTTGACGCGCGTTTTGTGAGTGATCCGCACTGGAAAGACCTGCTGCTGTTCCACGAATACTTTCATGGCGAAACGGGCGAGGGGCTGGGCGCGAGCCATCAGACGGGTTGGACAGCATTGGTGGCCAAGATGATAGCGGATGCAGGGCGGTAGTGCGTTTTGCACGGGGACTTTGGTTCCGTCAGGAATTTTTAAAAGTATGGGGTGCAGCCTGAACCCGGACGAGAGGTTCCGGTCAGCGGGGGCCGTGAAAATTCAAACCCTTTCCATCCGCCCCGTTTGGCTGCTGATGTTGCTGGCCCTCTGCGCGCTAGTCACGGCCGGCACCCCGGCCATTGCCTCCGAACGTTGGGAAACGCTTGAAGCCATCCATTGGGTGGAGAACCCGCGTAATTCCACCAAGGCCGGTCCGTGCGGCGAGCTTGGCGCGTATCAGTTTCGGGAAGCGACCTGGCGCATGCACACGCAGGTTTCTTTCAGTCGCGCGATTGAACGGGCGCATTCCGATGCCGTCGCCATCAAGCATTATGAATGGATCAAGCGCGGACTCACTCGCGCCGGAATGGAAACCACACCCTACAATATCGCGCTGGCGTGGAATGGTGGTCTGCCGGCGGTGTTGCATGGAAAATTGCGGTCCGTGACGCGTGATTATGCGGAGCGGGTCAGCAACATCGCGACCGAACTCAGCCAGACCAGACTGGCACAAAATACGGCACGTTGATGATCGCAGCGCGTTTTCATGGAGAAGCGAAAGGCAGGACCGGGTGAAAGTGGAAATCAGGAAACCTGCGTGACGGCGAGGGTGGGTCCTCCGCCGTTCCGTGGGAGCAAATGAAAATCGCTTGGTTGTTGGCGCTTAACTGGTAAGCGTCACCCGCAAGCACATGAGCAAGCGGGTCATCCAAGCGCTGAGAAATTTCCCATGGTCACCCTTGGTATGCTTCGGCCTGGCCTACCTGCTCATGCAGACGGAACCGATGCAGCAGGTGGCTTGGCGCACGCTGGACTGGCGCACCAATCTCCGTGCGCACTTTCAAGCGCCCGCGGATCCGCGGATCGCGATCATCCTGTTTGGCGACGAAACCGAGACAAACCTCGTGGCGTGGCCACCGGACCGCGCTTACCATGGCACCTTGGCGGAACTGCTTTCACTGACGGATGCGGCCGTGGAGACGTGGGATGTGATTCTCGATGCCACGCGCGAGGGCGACGGGGACGAAAGGATGGGCCTTGGCGTGAAGGCGGCGATGGAGCGGGGCACGCAGATCGTGACCGGCAGCGTCACAACTGCTGACTTAATAGAAACCGCGCCCGGAACCAATGGTCCGACCGGGCCGCTCAAAAATATCACCGGCGATATCAACGCCGTCTACGGCGACAACTCCCTGATCGTGCCGTTTCCCCAGTTGCGGGAAGTGAGCTGGTCTGGGGTGGTGGATGCGCCCAAGAGCAGCGATGGCATCATCCGGGAAATCCCTTTCATCGTGCGCATCGGGCACGAGGTTTATCCGTCGCTCTCGCTGCAGACTTTGCTGGCCTACTATCACGTGCCGGTGGACGCGGTGCGCGTGCAACTGGGCGATGCCGTTTATTTGCCGACCAAGACGGGTGAAGTGCGGGTGCCGATTTCGAGATCGGGCATGTATTTTATCAACTATCGCTATGACCATGATGATATCCGGCCCGATTTCCCGACGCGGTCCTACGGCGAAGTGCTGCTCAAGTTAAACAGCTATTACGTGGAGCAAGCGCAGCAAGGCCCGGCGCCGCCCGACTTCAAGGGGAAGATTGTCTTCATTGGCCAGACGGTGACCGGTCGTGCCGATGCCGGACCCACGCCGCGCTCGGCCTATTCTCCTCTCGTGCTGGTGCATGCCAATGTCGTGAACAACGTGCTCGCCCGGGATTTTGCGCAACGCGTGCCCGACTGGATCACCTGGGTCGGCATGCTGCTGGTGACGTATTTTTGCACATGGCTGGGCTTGCGCCGCTCTTTGTCGCTGCTCGCGGTGGTTTCGATCCTGGTGATCGTCGCCTTCACCTCGCTGGGTTTCTGGGGTTGGATCCAATGGAGTCTGTGGTTCCCGTGGATCGGCCCGTTATTGGGGCTCACGCCCTCGCTCTTCATCGTCATCGGCCAGCGGGTCTGGCGGGAGCAAAAGGCCAAGCAGGAAATCAAAGGCATGTTCGGCAGCTACGTCTCACCCGAGCTGGTCGAGCGGCTGGTGAATTCCGGCGAACCGCCGCACTTGGGCGGCCATGAACAGGAAATCACGGCGTATTTTAGCGACATCCAGGGCTTTTCCACCTTCTCGGAAAAACTCGCGCCCGACCGGCTTGTGGAGTTGATGAACGAATACCTCACCGCCTGCACCGATGTGGTGCAGGCCGAGGGCGGCGCGCTCGACAAATACATTGGCGATGCGGTCGTGGTAATGTTTGGCGCGCCGATCCCGCTCAAGGATCATGCCTACCGGGCTTGCGTGGCCGCCTTGCGGGTGCAGCTCAAACTGGCGGAACTGCGTGAAAAATGGCGCGGAGAAGGGAGCCGCTGGCCGGAGATCGTGCAGCAGATGCAGACACGCATCGGCCTGAACAGCGGGCCTTGCATTATCGGCAATATGGGCAGCCGGACGCGTTTCAACTACACCATGATGGGCGACGACGTAAACCTCGCCGCCCGCATGGAGTCGGGCGCCAAGAGCTGGGGAGTTTATAGCCTGTGCACCGAGGCGACCAAACGCGCCTGCGAAGCCCATGGCGGCGATCGGGTGGTTTTCCGCCCGTTGGGCCGCATTGTCGTGAAGGGCCGCGCCCAAGCGACCCCGATTCACGAAATTGTGGGTCTGAAGGAATCACTGGCGCCGACGATTCCCGAATGCCTTGGTTTATTCGCGCAGGGGCTGGAGCGGCATTATGCGCGCGACTGGGATGGGGCGCTCGCCTGCTTTCGCCGTAGCGCGGCATTGGAACCCAATGTCCCGGGCCGGATACCCGGCGTGACCAACAATCCCTCGCTGATTTACCTCAACATTGTGGAACACTACAAAATCGAGCCTCCCGCCGGAGATTGGGATGGTTCCTTTGTGATGAAGGAAAAGTGAACCGAGGCAGATCGGAACAATTGGCTCGCTGCCACCAACGCACGGGAAACGTGATGAGAGTCGAAAGCGTTGCTTTTGGCGCGCTCGCTCGACGGTTGAGATTTGCAGCGCCGGCCTGCATCTATTTGCGCATTTTCTCTCTTGCCAGAGGCACATCGATGCTTACTGCTAGCAACTAGCATCTGCCACCATCACACACTCTTAACATGAAAAAACTAGCTGTATTGTTCCTATCTGTGGCCCTGCTGGGCCTTTCCGCCACAACGGCTCGGGCTGCAGAAGCGCAGGCTACTGAGGCAAAAGTCATCAAGGTCACCGGTTCTGCCACGGCGCTACTGCCAGGTCAGTCCGGCGCCGTCGCTATTACCCAGGGTATGAACCTTCCCGTGGGCTCGAGCATCACTACGGATGCCGGTGCTACGGTGGATATTCAGGCGCTGGCCGGTGCGCTGACGACAATTCGTCAAAATTCCACCGTCGTTATTGAGGAGTTGTCGGTGAACAAGAACGGCGAGGGCGTGGTGACGAAACAGACCGCGATGCTCAATCTCAAGTCGGGTAATCTGGCCTCGGCACTTGATCCGGCGATGAAGCGCATCAACAACTACGGTGTGCGCACGCCGAAAGGCGTCGCTGCGGCTCGCGGCACGGTGTATACCGTGAGCGTCACGCTGACTACAACCACAGTGGCGACGTTGAGTGGCACGGTCACACTGACACCGGTCGGGGGTGGTGCCAGCATTGTGATTGATATTGCGACGGGTATGGCAGTTACACTCATCGATGGTCAGCCAACGGGGGAACCTCAACCCTTGGCCACGCTGATGGCCAATGAAGCCGCAGATAATACTAGCGGTGACGAAAATTCAATTACTACCGCAGTCACGCAGGCGCAGCAGACAATTGACGACGCGATCTCTTCCGGCGCTATCACCAACCCCAGCAGTGTGGTGATCTTGCAGGAGGTGAGCACGAAACTGAAAGAAAGCACTACTCCGGCACCCAAGGGACCACCTACGGGCGGCCCAACCACTGGCCCTGTAACGCCGAAATCTACCCCGAGCACTCCGACTGTGACGCTCGACGGTGCGACAATTACTATCAGCCCGCAGTGATATAGCCCTACTTAACAAAAGGCGCACCTCTTGGGGTGCGCCTTTTTTGTGCCCCAATTTTTTGACGTGAGTGCTGATACCAGCGGCACTTGGTTTTTGGATTACTCACCGAACCTAACCTGGCGAAGCCGGGACCAAGCCTTTCCGCGGATAACGCGGATCGTCGCGGATAAATACTTGGTTTAATCCAAGTCTATCTGTTTTTCCCGCAGGGCTAACAGGGGTGTGCACCCCGAAAGGTCGTAGCAAACCTGCATGTTCATCACCAGTGAGGGCCTAAAGCATCCGGGCGGGCCGCTCGGAGATCGGCCCCTACCCGATACGAAAAGCGGCTACGGTTTTATGAAAAAGCTCTAAGCCCCCTTCGCTCGAAACACGGAACATTAAAGAGGGATGGGCTTGAATCCGGGTCGATCCGTGAGATCCGTGGCAATAGTCCGGAAATCTGGAAAACTTGGTCTTACTCGAGAAATGAGCTTTGCTTTGGCGCCTGGGCGCTGCGTTTGGCTTCTTCTTCCTCGGGCGTGGAATTGAGGTGACGCGGGGGGCGCGTGGTCTTGCTGGCCACGGCAAGTTCGCGGTCGGCGACAATGCGGTCGCAGATGGCGTGGACGTGCATCCGCAACCAGCGGGCGGTGCTGCTGGCCGCGTTGTAATCGGCGGGACCGTAACCGTGGATGCGGCCGGCCTGAAGCAGGCGGTCGTTTTGTTCGAATTCGCCGCTGTGCGCGGGATTATACACGCCGTAGGTGCGCCCGCCGCCGCCCTTGACCACCGAGAAGCTCGGGATGTCGCTCGGGCCGTCGGCGATGTAGATCATGTTCTGAAACGGAATGCGCCGGTCCTCGGGCTTGACGTTGGCGTTCACGTCGATGGCGGAATTCTTGTTCGTGCCTTTGTTGATCTCGAAGAGCGCGCGGGTCTTGGTCGTGTTGTCGATGACCATGCCGATCTGGGCGATAACGGCGTCAGCGCTGAGGTTCATCTCGCTCTGCTTGAGGAAGCCGGGCTGCAGGGGATTTTCGATAAACTCGCAGCCCCAAATGCCGTCCACGTGTTTCGCGATGGCGCTGCCGCGGACCATTTCGGCGAGGCCGGTGCTCACAATGTAGTGCTCCAGTTGAATCTCGTGCTTCCGGTATTCGGTCTTTTCGGCGGCGTAGGTTTTGGCGAGGTCGAAGAAATCGGGGAGGCCGGGATAAAATTCAATATCGGCCCCGCAGGCACGCAGCGTCTGGTTGTTGAGCCGCCCGAATTTGCCCGCCAGCACATAGGTGAGGATGTGGTTCAGGTAGCTGATTTCGCCGGAGAGATGGTAGCCGCGCTTGCGGTAATGGTCCATGAGGGCGTTGGTCTCCGCCCAGAAAGTGGCCTCATCGATGCTGTTGCGCCGGAAAAGCGGCGCCTGCATGTAGCCGGGGATTAAGGTCTTGTCGAAATCCCAGATGCAGGCGATGATGTTCTGTGTGAAAAGCGTCGTAGGCATGTCTGATCAATATCGGTAGGGGACATCCCGCCGATTCGTGTTGCGCAAAGAAAGCCGTCGCAGACGGTGCACGCAATTAGCAAATAGCCGCGAGCCAACCACCGTATGGACGAACTTCCCGACATCACCCCCTTCCAGCAGCGCTTCGACGAACTCGGCGCGCAGATGGCGGCGCCGTCGTTTTACAACCAAGCGCGGAAAGCCGCGGAAGTCACTCGCGAGCACCAGAAGTTACATGAGCTGATCGGGAACCATCTGGCGTTGGTGAAAACCATGGCGGCCATGCAGGACGCGACGGACTTGCTCAAGGCGGCGTCGAGCGATGCGGAATTGAAGGAGCTGGCCGCGGCGGAGCTGCCCGAGCTGGCGCAGCGGCGCGAGGCGCTTTTTCAAGCCGTGCTGCTGGCGATGATCCCGCCGGAACCGACGGATTCGCGCAACACGGTCTTCGAAATCCGGGCCGGCACGGGCGGCGATGAAGCGAGTCTCTTCGTGGGTGAGCTTTACCGGATGTATGTCCGCTATGCGGAGGATGAAGGCTGGAAAACCCAGCCGATGAGCAGCAGTCCGGCGGAACGGGGCGGATTCAAGGAAGTCATTTTTCTGATCACCGGGACGGATGTTTACAAACAGCTCAAGTTTGAGAGCGGCGTGCAACGCGTGCAGCGGGTGCCGGTGACCGAGGCCAACGGACGCATCCACACCTCCACGGTGACGGTGGCCGTGCTGCCCGAAGCGGAGGAGGTGGATGTGCAGATTGATCCGCAGGACCTGGAAATCACGGTGACGCGCGCCAGCGGTCCGGGCGGGCAGGGCGTCAACACGACGGATTCAGCGGTGCAGATCCTGCACAAGCCGACGGGGCTGATTGTGTATTGCGCCGACGAACGCTCGCAGATCAAAAACCGCGCGCGGGCGCTCACGGTGCTGCGGTCGCGCCTCCTCAAGGCCAAGGATGATGAGGAAAAGGCGCGATACGCGGCCGCGCGTCGCAGCCAGATCGGCTCGGGTGACCGCAGCGAACGCATCCGCACGTATAATTTCCCGCAAAACCGGCTGACGGATCACCGGATTGGCCTGACGCTCTACAACCTGCCGCAAGTCATGGAAGGCGATATCGGGCCGATCATCCGCGCGCTGCAAAAGGCGGATTATGAGGAGAAACTGGCCGCCCTGACCGGCCGGCCGGTGACGTCCACGCGGGGCCGCGGCGCAGAGGATAACGAGTGAAATGATTACCGTCCTCGAAGTCATCAAGCGCACCACGGATTTTCTCGCGGGCAAGGGCATCGAGAACCCCCGGTTGAATGCGGAGCAGATCGTGGGGCACGCGCTCGCCCTCAAGCGCATGCAGCTCTATCTGCAGTTTGAGCGGCCGTTGACGGAGCCGGAACTGGAAAAGATCCGGCCTTTGGTCCGGCGGCGGAGCCTGCGCGAACCTTTGCAGCATATTCTTGGTGAAATTGATTTTTTTGGCCTGAAGTTGAAAACCGACCGGCGGGCTCTGATTCCGCGACCCGAGACGGAATATCTGCTGGAACTGATCGTCGCCAAACTGCCGGAGCCGCCCAAGAGCATTTTGGACCTGGGCACGGGCTCCGGTGCAATCGCGTTGGGTCTGGCCAATCACTTTCCTTTGGCGCAAGTGACCGCCGTGGACGTGAGCGCCGTCGCGCTGGAACTGGCGCGGGAGAATGCGACCGCGACTGGTTTTTCGGAGCGGGTGACGTTTCTTCTTTCCGACTGGTTCAGCCAAGTGGATCCAACGGCGCGCTTTGATCTGATCGTCGCGAATCCGCCCTATTTATCGGAAACTGAGGTTGCTGCGGCTGAGCCGGAGGTAAGGGATTTCGACCCCAAAGCGGCACTCACGCCCGGCGGGGATGGCAGCACGGCTTTGACGGCGATTCTAGCGAAGGCGCGGGAGCATCTGGCCGATCATGGCCTGCTGGCGTTGGAGACCGGCATTGGGCAGCATGCCGCTCTGCTTGGTCTGTCCAAGGAGTCGGGCTTTACGCGGGCGGAATCGGCCAAGGATCTGACCGGTCGGGACCGGTTTATCTTTGCTTGGCCGGCCTGATTAGCTCTTGTCCGCGACTTGGGCGGTCAACGGCGCGCGGTTGCTGACCCAATACTGGCGATTTTGCGCCAGGGCGATGGCGTCGCTGACGACACGGAGGCATTCCCGGAGGTGCACATCGACCTTCATGTAATCAAGATTTTCATCCGTGCTGAGCTCTTCATCATCAGCCGTCGGATCAGCCGCATCCCCGGTTGGCTTGACGACGGGAGCGGGCTTGGGCGGTGGCGGCGGACCAAGCCGGAATTCGCGATAGGCAAAATCACTTTTGGCCAACTGCGCTTTTTCCTCTTTCATGGCCTTGCGGAACGCCTCATCGGTCGCTTTTTGCTGGGTGCGCTTATCCAAATTAATGGAGATGAGTTTTTGCTCCAGGCGGGTTTTGAACCACTCGACATTTTTTTTCAGGTAATTGAATTCCTCCAGTTTGCCCTGCCGTTCGGTGCTGGCCTGACGCAGTGAGTCCACGAGTTTCGGGTCCAGCGGTTTCCCATCAAAAAAGCTGGAAGGAATTTCGTCCCAGACCAAGGCATGAGGCAGGTCTGATTCGCCAATGGGCAGGTAATCCTCGATGGACGGAAGCACGATGTCCGGCACCACACCGCGAACTTGAGTGGAAGCGCCGCTGGGGAGGTAGTATTTCTGGATCGTAAACTTGGTCGCGCCGGTTTTCACGGGCGCGCGCAGCAATTGTGGAACCAGATTTTTCATCTCCCAAATGGTTTGCACGGAACCTTTGCCGTGGGTCGAGCTGTCGCCGACGACAATGGCCCGGCCATAATTTTGCAAAGCGCCGGTGACGATTTCAGAGGCCGAGGCGCTAAACCGGTCCACGAGCACGGCGAGGGGACCGTCATAGGCGATTTTATCCGATTCGTCGTCATCCACCTGGATTTCACCGGAGTAGTTTTTGACCTGCACCACCGGGCCGCGTTTGATGAACAGGCCGGTCAATTGAATCGCTTCGGTCAGGAAACCGCCCCCGTTGCGCCGCAGGTCTAGCACCATGCCTTTGATGCCGGCCT
>JAGNQV010000216.1 GCA_017988885.1 Opitutaceae bacterium
CCGAGAATGACGAACCTCTGGTGTTCCGGTTGTCACGTCAGTGGCAGCGCCGGGTAGCTATGTTCGGAAGGGATAAGCGCTGAAAGCATCTAAGCGCCAAGCCCATCCCAAGATAAGATCACAATCCATCGCAAGATGGTGCAAGGTCCGGGTAGACCACCCGGTTGATAGGGCAGAAATGTAAGCGTCGTAAGGCGTTCAGTTTACTGCTACTAATGACCTTGCCGGTTTATGCAAATTAAGCGCTCGTATCTTTAGGCGTTTATTTTACCTCCCTACATTTATTTTCCTAAACTTTGTCACTTACCCGACTCCGGTCGGGTTTCCCTTCCTGGTGATCACATGCCGGGGGTTCCACCCGTTCCCATCCCGAACACGGCCGTTAAGCCCCGAGCAGCCAATGGTAGTAGGACGTTAGGTCCCGCGAGAGTAGGTTGTTGCCAGGTTTATGGCCCGGTTTTTCGAAAGAAGAACCGGGCCTCTTTTTTGTTATTCGTGGGTTGACCTGACGCACGCGAACTGAGCCATCGCCAATAAGAGACTGGGCACCCATGAAAGGAGCCAGATGCCCAAAGGAAAAGGAAAACGACACACGCCGGAGCAGATCGTAGCGATCCTGTGCCGGGCCGAGAGCGGCGAGACGGCGGCGAGCGTCTGCCGGGAAACGAACATCAGCAGCGCTACCTACCATCGCTGGAAAAGCCAGTATGGGGGGATGGAGCTAAGCGAGTTGCAGCAACTGCGGGGGCTGCGTGACGAGAACGCGCGGCTGAAGCGACTTGTCGCCGACCAGGCGCTGCATATCCAGGTGCTAAAAGAGGTGAACGGAAAAAATGATAAACCCGGCGCAGAAACGCCGGGCGGCTAGGAGCGTGGTGGCCGCGCAGCGCTGCACGGGCCGTCAGGCCTGTCGCTACCTCGGGCTCGGATGCTCGACGTGGCACTACACGGCGCAGCCCCCGACCCCGCGAGCGGTGCAACTGGAGCGAGCCATCCTGGAGCTGTCCCCTGCCCACCCGCGGTATGGCTATCGACGGGTGCACGCAGTCCTGCCGCGGCAGGGGTTGGAATGCGCGTTGCGCACCGTGCAGCGCGTGCGGCGCTGCGCGGGCCGGCAGATCACGGGCCCGGCGGTGCGGCCCAAGACCGCGCTGCGGCCCGAGGCGAAGATCAAGTCCGACGGCGTCAATGACTTGTGGTGCATCGATGTCGTCATCGACACCACGCAGCACGGCACGATGGTGAAGTTCCTGACGCTTCTGGATGAATACAGTCACTACAACCTCGACTTCGTGGCGAGCCGCCGGATGGGCAGCCGTGAGGTGGTGGCGGCGCTGCAGGCCGCGGTCGAGTTGCACGGGCCGCCGCGCTATCTGCGCTGTGACAACGGCAGTGAGTTTGTCGCCAAAGATCTCCAAGCGTGGCTGCGCACCGCCGGCATCACCACGCGTTTCATTGAGCCGGCCAGCCCGTGGCAAAACGGCGTCAACGAAAGCTTCAATGGTCGCTTCCGCGACGAGTGCCTCAATCGCGAACTGCTCGCCAGCGTGGTCGAAGCGCAGTGCGTCGCGCGGACCTTCCGCGATGACTACAACACGAGCCGGCCGCACAGTTCGATCAACTACTGCACGCCGGCCGAATATCGCGCCGAACTTTTACGCCAAGCTCCCGACTCCGGTCAGGCCCGCCAAGCCGGGCCTTCCCTCCGTCGGGAGCTTGCCATTATTCCCAAACCCCAACACTCACGCCGGAGCAACCGACGACCCGCCCAGTCTCTTATTACAGGTGGTCCAAGAGCGTGAGTCCGGTCAGTCGACGGTGATCGACTGCGGCAACGGACGTATTGAAAACAGGCGCGAGGAACTGACCTGCTTTCGCCCGTCTAAAATTGACCCATCTCATCGGTGGCCAGAAACGTAGCCGCAGGCTCATTGGCCCTGCCGGCAAAAATCCATGATCTCTGCCCGATGCCCGTCGCCCCGTTGTGGCTACAACGCGCGGCGTAACCGTAGCAATCGGCGGCTCAGATTTTGCCGACTGACTTGACTCCGATTTTCACACGTTCTCATCCTGCCCGGCAACTGCCCCCACCTTGTTGGCCGGCAGGTGGTGCGGCAGGAAAAAATAATAGTTCATCAAAAACCAACTGCGTGACGGACGGTAAAGCAGCACCGGCACCAAGACCGCTCCGATCGCCGCCAACACAATTGCCAAGGTCACGCTGATGACTTTGAAAAAAGCCAGCAGCGCCACCGGCGCCAGATAACACACCAAGGTTACACCGTAATTGAGCGACAAAGCGCCGAGATAAAAGCCCTCGTCGCGTTCAATCTTCAGCCCGCAAGCCGGGCATGCACTGTTCACCTTAAACAGGCTGCCGGGCAGAAAAAGTGTGCGCCCACCACAGTTGGGGCAGCAATTCCTCAATCCTCGGGCGATGATTTGGACGCGCGTGACTTTCATGCAGGCAGCATGACGATGGCGGCGGCGCTGGCTATGGTGAATTTTCACCGCGGGTTATATACAACGAAATTTATACCGACCAGCAACCAGCGACAGAATGATTACCGCGGTAGCTTAAGCCATCTAGTCAGCCATAGCGTTGGGCGGCCGACTAGGGGCCTAAGGCATTTGATCAGACACACTGTAGGAGCGGCTGTATGCCGCGATTCCGGGGCGCGCCGTGATGCGTCATCAAAGCATAGAGCCGCTCCCCGTTATCCGCACCTGTAAGTCAAAGGCAAATATGAAGACCTGCCCGACATCGGATGGGCTGGCGGCTGGTCCGCCGCGCTTCGGCAATAAAAAGGCGCCCCGTTGTGAGGGCGCCTTTGGCTAAGGGTTCGCAGTGGAAACTCAGGCTCCGAGCTGGAAGCGCACGAAACGGCGGACTTGGATGTTTTCTCCGATCTTCGCGATCCTCTCTGTGATGAGATCCTTCACGGTTTTCTCGGGCAGTTTCACGAAAGGCTGGTCGAGCAGGCAGACGGTCGAGAAATATTTCTCGATCTTGCCCTCGACGATCTTCTGCACGGCCGCTGGTGGCTTGCCCTGCACTTGAGCCGCAGCAATTTCGCGTTCTTTGGCTAGGTCGGCCTCTGGCACTTCCTCGCGGGAAACCACCGAAGGATTGGCCGCAGCGATCTGCAGACAGAGGTCTTTGACAAAGGCTTTGAAGTCGTCGTTGCGTGCCACGAAGTCGGTCTCGCAATTAACCTCGATCAGGACGCCAACTTTACCGCCGACATGGATGTAACTCTCGATGAGTCCCTCCTTGGTGGCACGGTCAGCCTTCTTTGCGGCGGAAGCCGCTCCCTTCTTGCGCAGAATGGTGGTGGCTTCCTCGACGTTGCCGTCGGCCTCGGTGAGCGCTTTTTTACAGTCAAGCAGCCCGGCGCCGGTAGCGACGCGCAGGTCATTGACCATGGTTGCAGTGATGGTGGTGCTCATTGAACTGGTATGGGCTTGAGATTATTCGGCCTTGACCGAGGCCTTCTTGGCGCGGACGGGCTTCTTTTTTGCGGCCACGGACTCTTCACCCTCGACGACGTCTTCGACATCGGTGGGCAACTCGACCTTTGCGGCATCAACCTCACCCACAGACTCGGCACCGGCAGCGTGCACAGCCTTGAGGTCGGCGGCGCCACGCGCGGCGCGTCGGCTATCGCGCTGGGAAAGTCCACTCTGCACGGCGGCGACCACCGTCTCAACGATGATGCGGATCGACTTGACCGCGTCGTCGTTGCCCGGGATCGGATGCGACAGCGTGCCGGGATCCGAATTGGTGTCGGTGATGCCGACGCACGGGATGCCACGGCGGGAGGCCTCGGCCACCGCGATCTTCTCGTGATTCACATCCACGACAAACATCGCGCTGGGCATGCCGCCCATGTCAGCAATGCCGTTGAAATTGCGCTGCATGCGGGTCATTTCGCGCTTGATGGCGGCAACTTCCTTGGAAGCCAGCTTGTCCATCTCGCCGTTGATTTCCATGGCCTGGTATTTCTTATACTTGGCGATGGATTTCTTGACGGTTTCGTAATTGGTGAGCGTGCCGCCGAGCCAGCGGTCCACGCAGTAAGGCATGTTGGTCGAGGTCGCGGCCTCGCGGACGATTTCCTTGGCCTGCTTCTTGGTGCCAACGAAGAGGATGTTGCCGCCGTTGCCGACGGTGTCCTCGATGAAAGCGACGGCCTTCTGGAGGGCGTCGAAGGTCTTGCCGAGATCGATGATGGAGATGCCCTGACGGTGATCGAAAACGAAAGGCTTCGAACGCGGGTTCCAACGCTTGGTCTGGTGCCCGAAATGCACGCCGGCATCGAGCAGGTCTTTAGGTGTAATATTCATGCTGATCTATGTATCTTTCCGAGACACAGGTCGGCCAATGGGCCGCCTTGCGATCGTGAGGATGGTTTTAGGTTGATGGATTGACTGACAGAGCGGTCAAAAACAGAGTGCAGCGCACCCGCTGGCAAGCGCGAATTACGGAAACACCTAAAAAGCGTTGACAGGCCAAAACTCGAAACGCACGTTGCTCCTCCCACTTATTGCAGGGTGGAGCAGCCCGGTAGCTCGTCAGGCTCATAACCTGAAGGTCGTTGGTTCAAATCCAACCCCTGCACCCAATTT
>JAGNQV010000217.1 GCA_017988885.1 Opitutaceae bacterium
AAATCAAAGCGGCTGATGGCGGTGCGGATGACCTCGCTCGCCGTGGAAAGCCCGAGGGTCTTCCGGCAGACCTCGATCTTGTCCATCAAATCAACCGGCAGGTCAAAGGTGAGCGGGGCCGCAGGTTTCTGAGGGACGTTACGCGTTGTCATGTTCGGCGCCAGAGTTGGGTTGGGCTAAGAAGACGGCGGCACTTTCCGCCTGTCGCAATGCAAAAATAAATTAGCCGCGGTCTGGCATTGACTCGTGAGGAGATTGCCTGATTTTCGCGGAGTCTCCCCACCCCCAGTAACACCTTTATCATGGCGCGCGTCGTAATCGAAAATCTGGTCAAAACTTACCCTGAAAAAAACGGCCCCGGCGTGACAGCGGTCAAGGGCATCAATCTCACGATCGAAGATCGCGAATTCATGGTTTTGGTCGGTCCCTCCGGCTGCGGTAAATCCACCACCCTGCGCATGATCGCAGGCCTCGAGGAGATTTCCGGCGGCAGCATCAGCATCGACAGCAAAGTCGTGAACAATGTGCTGCCCAAGGATCGCGACATCGCAATGGTTTTTCAGAATTACGCGCTCTATCCGCACATGTCGGTTTACGACAACATGGCCTTCGGCCTGAAACTGCGTAAATTCCCCAAGGCTGACATCGACAAGCGTGTGCGCGAAGCCGCCGTCATCCTCGGCCTCGAACCCTATCTCGAACGCAAACCCAAGGCGCTCTCCGGCGGTCAGCGCCAACGTGTCGCCGTCGGCCGCGCCATCGTCCGCCAGCCGAAGGTTTTCCTCTTCGACGAACCGCTTTCCAATCTGGACGCCAAGATGCGCGTCTCCACCCGCACCGACATTTCCAAACTGCATGCGCGGCTGGGTGCGACGATGATTTATGTGACCCACGATCAGGTCGAAGCCATGACGATGGGCGATCGCATCTGCGTCATGAAGGACGGTCACATCATGCAAGTCGCCGCTCCCCTTGATCTCTACAACCACCCGGACAACATGTATGTGGCGGGTTTCATCGGCTCGCCGCCCATGAATTTCTTCAAGGGCCGTCTCAAGCGCGCGGGCAACAACCTTGTCTTTACCGAGACCAACACCCGCGGCACACCGTTTCAGGTTCAGCTCACGGATGCACTCGCGCAACAAGCCGCCGCCTACGTGGACAAGGATATTGTGCTCGGTGTGCGGCCCGAAGACGCGCAGGACTCGCTCACCCTCTCCACCCCCAATCCCGCCCACACCATTGATGTCACCGTGGAAGTCTCCGAACCCATGGGCGCGGAAACTTACCTCTACCTCGACAGCGGAGCCCACTCCTTCATCGCCCGGGTGCGTGCCTCCGACCGGTTCGATGTCGGCCAGAAGGTGAAAATCACCTTCACCATGGACAAGGTGAAGCTGTTCGATCCCACCACGGAGAACGTGCTGAAATAAACCCCTGCCAACCGTTTCACTTCAGGCCGCGATCACGCGGCCTTTTTTGTGCCGGCGTCAGACCGGCTCGCCGCCGCGGGCCTCCGCGAGGACTTCGTCAATCGCCTTCAACAGCTCTTCGCCTGAAAATGGTTTGGCCAGCGTGCGCTGCGCACCGAGTTTTTTAGCCAAGCCAAGATAAACGGGCGAATGCTCAACCCCGCCCGACATGGCAATGATCGGCAATTTCGGGCGTTCCTTGCGCAGTGCCACGATCGTCTCGATGCCCTCCTGGCCGGGCATGATGAGGTCGGTGATGACCACGTCGGCTGGCTCGCGCCGGAATTGCATGACCCCATCGCGTCCATCCTTGGCTTCGCGCACCACGTGCCCGGCCTGTTCCAGCGTCATGGCAAGGATTTCACGGAGCGACTTGTCGTCATCGATCAGGAGAAGGTGGGCCATGGGACAAATTCGGATTGAGTGAAGAATGCGCTGACTGCCACACAAGCCTCACAGCAAACTGCCTTGCGGTCAATTCTTCACGCACCACCGTTACACGCTCGCCTGCACCGTTGCACGCACGACGGCGTAGGCCTCGTCCGGGGTTTCCACCACCCGCCATGCTTTCGCCAAAACCTCCGCGCCGACCGCGCGCCCATGCCGGATCAACAGCGTTCGCACGCCCAGCGCGGCGCCCGCCAGCACATCCACGTCGCCATCGCCCACAAACAGCGTGGCCTCGCGCGCAACGGCAAAGCGGCGGAGGATCTCTGCCAAACCGCCGGGATGAGGCTTATGCGTGGGCAGGTCATCACCGCAGACCACCGTCCGCAATCTAGCCGCGATCTGCTGCTCCCGCAGAATCCATTCGGTGGATTCGCGTTCGCGTCCCGTCCAGAGACCGAGCGAAAACTCCGCGTGCTGCAGCTCCGCCAACAGCCGGTCCATCCCCGCGAAGGGTTGGATCAGTTGCCAGTGGGTTTTGCTAAAGCTGATCAGGCGTTGCAGCGCTTCCTTGGCTTGTGGTTCGTTGCCGAGCAGGTCGAGAAATGTCCGGTCCGGCGGCCCCCCGAGACGCGCAAACAATTCCATCGGCGCGAGCGGGGCGCGAAACGGCTCCAGCGCGTGGGCAAACGCCCGGAGCACCAGCGGCATGCTGTCCACCAACGTGCCGTCGAGATCGAAGACCACGGCGCGGATCGCAACCGGTTCACTCATGGCGCGATGCCGGTAATGCGCGACGGTGGCGCCACCGGTTCTGCGAGCATCGCCGGCTCAAAAACCGTCGGAGCGAGATCGAGGTTGAACGCCGCCCCAGTGACTTGAAAGCGGGTTTTGTCGCGGGAGCGTTCATCGCGCAAATCGATACTCTTCACCATCCATTGTTCGCCGATCTTTTTGAGATCGAGCACGGAAAGTGATTTGAATGGTTGGCCTTTTTCGTCGATCAGCTCCGCTTGCACCAAGGCATTGAACTGCGTGTCCAGGTGCACGCGCACCGCTGAAAGCCCGGGATAACCCGCTGCAAAATCTGCCGGCGGATACAGCAGGAAGGTGTGTGCCGGCCGGCCCCGGATCTTACTGACGCCCTCAAAGACAAAATCTTCCCAATAGAGATACGGCATCTGGAGATCGAAGATCGCGAGCTGCGTGTCGGGCACCAAGGGCTGGAAAAGCGAGCTCACCTCCATGGGCGTGACCTTGGCCTCGCCCGTCGGCCAGTTCCAGACCATGGGCGAGCGACCGTTTTGCACCAGCAGCCGGCGTTCCTGATCCGGTGCAGTAAGCAGGCTGATCCGCGAGATGGCACCTGCTTCGTTGCGGCTGCCCCAGAGCCGGCCCTTAAATTTGCGTTCGGCCCCACGTCGTGGCATCACCCGCAGCGTAAACTCCAGAAAATAGTCCCCCGCTATCCCCATGCTGCGGAATCCCTGCAGAATGCGCGCCCCCTCCGCCTGATCCGGTTTGCCGAATTGCACGTAATCGGGCGACGGCCGCACGGTGCGGCCTGCCGGCGCGGCCCACATGACACCGACACCGGCGAGCGTCAGCAGCAAAAACGCCCGCCATGAACGGGCGGGCGTGAGTTTCAGGCCTGACACGACGTTGGAATCAGGGCGCTTTCGGTGCCGTTTCGGACGCGGGAGCCGGGACCGTCGCGGTGGCTGGGGCCGCCGGGGCCGTGATGTTGGGCAGAGCGTCTTGCGCGGAAACCATGTGCTTCCGCTGGTAAATGTGTCCGAGATAGAGCCCGAAACTCAGCACGAAAAACGCCACGCTCAACTTGATGGTGAGACCGCTGAGGACATTGCTCGTATCACCGCCAAAGGCCGCTTCGGTCATGCCACCGCCGAGGGCGGCACCGACGCCACCATCGGATTTGGCCTTCTGGGCCAACACGATGAGAACGAGAAATATCGAAACAAGGATCAGGAGGAAGGTAAGAATACCGAGGACTATGCTCATATGAAAGGTCGAGAGCATCCCAGCGGGAGGCCGTTTGTCAATGCGGGCTTCGGCGTCAAATTGGCCCGTTTCAGCCCTCCGTTGGCCATTTGCGTTTACTCGCTAATCGGCTATTTTTGACGTCTCCATCAAACTCAACCTTATCCTCGTATCCCCATGAATGCATTGCGTTTGTTTTCGGTTGTTTCGCTCGCGGTCGTTGCGACCGCCGTTTCCCTCACGGCCGCTGGGACGAATACGGCCGCAACACCCAGTTCCACCCCGCGCCTTCAGGTTGTGGTCAATGTGCCGCCCAATCGTGATCTTTTCTTTGAGTCCGATGTTTCCCGGGCCCTAGGCGCGCAGTTGGGCACTGTTTTTCTCCGCCAAGGTTACGAAGGCGAAGTCATATTGCGCGACGGACCCACTTCGGTAAAAGCCGACCAATCCCTGCTCACACTTATTCTGTCGGAATGGCGCGTCGATCACAGTGGAACCGTGGCGTGCCGTTTTAATGCCACCCTGACCGTCGCTGGCAAGGAACAGAACCTCGGCCAATACAATGGCACGGCGCTGACTTCGATGACCGGCAATCGTGGACCCAGTCAGGATCTCTGGTTGGAAAGCGCGCTGGAAGACGCGGCAAAATCGGCCCTCACCAAACTCTACCGCGACGTGGCCGGCACGTCACTTGTGCCCGGCTTCAAGGTGAAACAGAAATAAGCTTTCACCGCTTGCCCAAACCAAAGCGCGGAGCCAACTCCG
>JAGNQV010000218.1 GCA_017988885.1 Opitutaceae bacterium
GCCTGTTTGCGGGTGAATAGGTTTTGATCCAGGCCGAGCCGGACCAGCCAGAGAATCTCGTTGTTCATGCAGGACGCGGTAAGTGTGGGTGCAATCTCACGAGGTGACCCGAATGAGTCGAGCCGAGAAAACGCGCGCGGTCTTTCGCTTTCGGGCTCGCGGGGTCCGGCCCGGCCCGCACGCTTTCCGCCATGGCCAAATCCGACGAAGCCCCGAAGATCATTTTCTCGATGCTGGGCGTCTCGAAGAAAATCGAGCGCAAGGAAATCCTCCGCGACATCTCGCTGTCGTTTTACTACGGCGCGAAGATCGGCGTGCTCGGCCTCAATGGCTCGGGCAAGTCGTCGCTGATGCGCATCCTCGCGGGGATCGACACGGACATCGACGGCCGCGTGCATTTCGAGCCGGGCTACACGGTGGGTTTTTTACCGCAGGAGCCGACGCTCACGGCCGGCGCGACGGTGCGGGCGTGCGTCGAGGAAGGCGTCAAACACCTGACGGATCTCACGGCGGCCTACGATGCGAGCTGGGACGAACTCGCGGCGGCCGAGGATGACGCGGCGAAGGAAGCCGTCGCGAACAAACAAGAAAAATTGCAGGAAGAAATCGACCGGTTGGGGGCTTGGGATGTGGCGCCGCTCGTCGAGCAGGCGATGGATGCACTACGTTGCCCGCCGGCTGATGCGGTGGTGGATCATCTTTCCGGCGGCGAACGCCGGCGTGTGGCGCTGGCGCGGCTGCTGCTGCAAAAGCCATCCATCCTGCTGCTGGACGAGCCGACCAACCATCTCGACGCCGACAGCGTGAACTGGCTGGAGCAGCACTTGAGCCGCTACGAAGGCACGGTCATCGCGGTGACGCATGACCGGTATTTTTTGGACAACGTCGCCGGCTGGATTCTCGAGCTCGACCACGGGCACGGTCTGCCGTTTAAGGGCAATTACTCCTCGTGGCTGGAGCAGAAACAGACCATCGCGACGGTGGCCGACCGCACGGAGAGCAAACGGCAGAAGGCCATGGCGCGCGAGTTGGCGTGGATTCGCCAGTCGGCCAAGGCGCGGCAATCGAAAGGTCAGGCGCGGTTGAACGCCTACGAGCAGATGCTCAAGGCCGACGTAGCCGAGCAGGAGAAGCTTTTCGAAATCATCATCCCGCCCGGTCCGCGGCTGGGCAATCTCGTGGTCGAGGCGCAGGGCGTGGCGAAGGCCTACGGCGACAACCTGCTCTTCGACCAGCTCAATTTCGCACTGCCGCCCGGCGGCATCGTCGGCGTGATCGGGCCCAATGGCGCCGGCAAGACCACGCTCTTCAAGCTCATTACGAACCTGGAAAAACCGGACGCGGGGACGTTCAAGGTCGGCGACTCGGTGAAATCCGCCTACGTCGAGCAATCGCGCGATTCGCTGCAGAACGACAAGACCATCTGGCAGGTCATCAGCGATGAGCAGGAGATCATGGTGCTGGGTGCACGCTCGGTGAACAGCCGCGCCTACTGCGCGCAGTTCGGTTTCACCGGGGCGGACCAGTCGAAAAAAGTCGGCGTGCTTTCGGGTGGCGAGCGCAACCGGGTGCTGCTGGCGCGCGTGCTCAAGAGCGGCGCGAACCTGCTGTTGCTCGACGAACCGACCAACGACCTCGACGTGAATTCGATCCGTGCATTGGAAGAGGCGCTGGAGACCTTTGCGGGTTGCGCGGTGATCATCTCGCATGACCGCTGGTTCCTCGACCGCGTGGCGACGCACATCATGGCCTTTGAGGGGGACAGTCATGTGCACTGGTATGCCGGCAACTACACGAGCTACCTGGAGGATTTCAAAAAGCGGAAGGGCAAGGAAGCGGACCAGCCGCACCGGATCAAATACCGCAAACTGACGCGGTAGGAGGTAGCTGGGGTCTCCGAACCTCGGCTACAATCGATCAAAAGCAGTTTTCAATCGGCCAAGTGGCGGTGTAGTCGCCTTCGACCGCTACGGCGCCGCCGCCGAGTTTTTCGCTGAGATGGATGGTCAGTGGGATGGACGTGCGCAAAGTGTAGTGCAGACCCGCAGCGCCTTTGGTCCATGCCACGGTGATCACTTCGTCGCGGCCGGGAATGGGCAGCGTGCCGCTGGTGTTGGGCAACGAGCCGGTGGCCAGCGCGAGATCGAAGTGCATGGCACCGCGGTCGAAGCGCGGCCGCAGGCCGAGTAAATAGCGCGAGAGCTGCCAGGTGGGGCAGCCGGCCCATTGGTGGCAGTGGCTCCAGCGCGTGTCGAAGACCTCCAGCCAAGTGGTGCGGCCGCCGCCGAGCGACCAACCCCAGCAGGTGCGATACTGGCCGAGGACGAAGTCCATGTCGCCGTGCGCGATGAGCTCGGGCAGCGCAAAGTGGCCGAAGTAGGGCGTGATCAGTTGGGAACTGTTCGCCGCGGGATCGCTGAGCCGCGGAGCATCGTGCCGGTTGGGAAAACAACGCAGCATGTGCGCCTGCAGGAAGGCGCGGCCTTCGCCGGCTTGGGTGCCATCAAAAAAATTCAGCCGCAGGCCGAGGGCGGCACGGTGGTAGCCGATGCGGGTCCACGCGTCACCGCCGGTCGCCAGTTCACCGGAAAAGTAGCGCGCGGCCAGCGACTCAATCGCCGTGGCCTGCGTGCGATAGACTTCCGCGTCGGCGATATGGCCGAGGGTTTCAGCCCAACGGATCATGCTGCGCAGAGCGGTGAGTGTATGGAGGTTTACGCCCATGTCGCTCGGACCGGGATTGCGCACATAACCCCAGTCCACAAAGCCCCAGCCGAGTCCGTCTTTCACGCCATCGGCGGTGGTCTGCGCGGTAAAGGCGGCGAGATTGCGCACGGCATACGGCCACATTTCATCGAGCAACGCGCGGTCGCCGGTGAGTTCCCAATAATGCAGGCAGGCGGTGATCCATTGCGCGGCATAGGTGGTGAGATAACCCACGCCACCCGGGCAGAGACCGGCGACGATGCCATCCTCGCGGGCGCACTGGGCGCATTGCACGAGGCTGCGGCGGCAGAGGCGCAGGTCGGCGAACGCAACCGCGGCGACGTCCATGCCCACGGTGACGACATCGCCCGCCCACTGGCCGCGTTCGCGCGTGGGGTTGTCGGTGATGGCATCCTCGGCGCAGGCCCGGTGCGTCTCGACCCCGACCGACCAGACCTGGTCGAGCAGGGTATCGCCGGTTTGCAGCGAGCCGCCGGCGGCGCCGTAGTAGGCGCGTTCGACGACGGTTTCGCGGAAGAACTTCACCTGAGACTCGGGAGCGAATATGTGGACTTCCAGAAAACGGCCGCCGCGCGGCGTGAGTGGAAAAAATTCCTGTAGGCCACCGCGTGCGACATAGTGGTCGAGGTTGCACGAATCGCCGGAGGAGAGGGTGATCCAAGGGGAGACGCGGCCCTGCACAAGCGCTTCGGAATAGGCGAACTCGACGACCGTGCCGGCCGGCAGATCGAGTGCGAAACGCGGCCGCATCAGACGCACGCGGCCGAGGTCGTAACGCCGCCAGACGCCTTGCGGGGGCAGCACCGCGGGTGCGAGGTCGCGCAGGAAAAACCGGGCCGGAATATCGTCGCGCTCATAGCCGAAGGTTTCAGTCAACTGGCCCGCGGCGAGAGGGGTCAGCTCATGCGCCAGCAACCGGACATTGGCGGAGGACAGCGGTCGCAACGGGCCAAAATCACGCGCGACGGGAACGGGATTATCCCAGAGCTGGTCATCGAAGCCGGTGGTTTGCCAGTCGCGCGGCAGCGAGCGGGTGTCGCACCATTCGATAAAACCAAATTGCGGGTTCACCCGGCGGACCTGCGGAGTGTAGCCGGTGAGCTGAATGCATTTCCAGTGCAGCGGCAGTTCGCGGCCACCGGCGCGCGCGGAGCAGGCGAGGAAAGGGGCGACCAGATCCAGCAGCCGCGTGGGCACGCCGATGTGATTGACGACAAACGCGAGCGTGTGTCGGCCGGACGGCAGGGCCTCGCGCAACTCCTGATATTCGGGAAACGGCTTCGGAAAACGAGCGGGCCCCTCGCAGAAGTAGCGGCCGTCCAGCCAGCCGACGAACCACATCGCCCCGAAGAGTTGCAGCTCCACCGTTGCCGCGGTGGTCAGCTCGAACTCGGCGCGGAAGGCCACATAGCTGTCCGTCGCGGACGCCTTGGGATCGGCGGACCAGAACGGGGCAAATAGGGCAGGGGATTGAGCGGCAGCCATCGGTGGGGCGATGCAACAGGAAGCCGGCGAGGTTTCGAGATGAATTGTGCAGGAGGCGTTCGCGAGCAGGGGAACGATCTTTTTTTAACCACGAATGGACGCGAATAGACACGAATACCAATCCCCGATCCACTGCTTCAATCCGGATTGGATCGGTGCAATCCGTGGTCAAAGCTCTGGTCAGTTAGTCTGATCGCAGCGTGCTTCACGCATTCAATTTCGGACTTTTTAACCACGGATTAGCTGTGTTGAGAAGCAAGGGAAAGTTGAGAGGGGCGCATGAGTTGGTTGAGGTGGACGAGGAGTTTACGCATGACGGCGGTGATGGCGACGCGGTGTGATTTACCGCGGG
>JAGNQV010000219.1 GCA_017988885.1 Opitutaceae bacterium
AGCATAGGAGATTGCAAACGCGCTTAAGGGCAGTAGCAGAGGGATTAGTTTCTTCATTACACCGTCATGGAAACCCATATTAAAGCATCTCTTATCCTGCTGCTCGCTGGCATCAAGCAATCTGATGGTAAAATCATCGCTGCCGAGATGGCGAAACTGGACGACCTATTGGCGCTGCAGCGTGCTAATTTACATCCACAACTTGTTCATTTTATGGAACGTAGAAGCTATGCGAAGGCGCTGATGTTCCTTGGTGGAGAGAGTGATATCCCCGTAGGTGTCTGTGGGGGAAGGGCTGGAAATCGAACCGCTGAAGGCTGAATACCCAGATGAGCACGAATGGAAAAATTTCAACAAACGGAGGGCAGGGTTTGGGCCAAAATCCGTTTGGGGCGTTGAGTAGCGCAGGCCTGAACCAGAATACCGGGTCAGCGAAGCCGGAATCTGGCAAGAACGAGCCGGCAGGAGCTATCCAGTCTCCGGCTGCGGCGACGCAAAATCAAAGGAACCGCGGCCGGGTCGATATTAAGCGGACGACGGCTGGGCGTGGTGGAAAGACGGTGACGGTTGTCACTGGGTTTGTCGGCATCGGTCTGCCGGAGAAGGAATCGCTGGCGAAAAAAATGCGCGCGGCCTGCGGCTGCGGCGGAACGGTCAAGGACGGCGATATCGAAATTCAGGGCGACCAGCGTGAAAAGCTCGCGCAGATTCTCAGCGAGGCGGGGTTTCTGCCGGTGTTTGCGGGTGGATAGCTAATAAATCGGCTAATCATCCGTATACTCTCCCATGAGCAAACTTTGCGGACTATCATTCATCCTATTCGCCTTTTGCGGGCAGTTGCTAGCGGCGATTCAAGCTCCGGGTGACGGCGATATCGGTTTTTCCGAGGCAATAGGGGCCTTGATCCAAGGATTAGTGGACGCTGAGAAATTCGAAATTCACGAGGGACTTCCGCGGACTTCGGAAACGAAACTCTTTGCCACCGAGCGAAAAACGAAGACTACGGTCCAAATTGATGGCGAGTGGTTTTACGCTACTCTACAAGAGGGCCGACTGGAGGACGTGAGCACTTTGAAAAGCCTATTCCTTGGCAGCGACCTATTCCGTCCATGGGCGGGAATGAAACTCTGCGACGGGTTTCATGCTGATTACGCGGTGAGGTTCAAGTCTGACAAAAGCATTTATACAGTGCTTTTTTGTTTCAATTGCCACGAGGCGCGGATCATGCGCGAGAGCCGGCTGTTTCAAGGTGACATTCGTGTTCCCGATTTTCGGCTTACGACTGATCTGGATTCTGAGAAATTCGGGCAACTGCAGACCCTCTTGTTAAAATACCGCAAGGAACGGTCGGCGCCGCTAGTCCAACCCTCAGGCAGCTAATCCCGCGGCGAGCGCCAGCGCGCTCTTGGCGCGATTCATGATATAAAGGTGATAACCGGGGGCGCCTTGGGCGAGCAGGTCGCGGATTTGATCCAAGGCCCAGTCCACGCCGATGATTTCGACGACGTCGGGATTTTCCGCGGCGACTTCAAGGCGGCGGAGCAGCGGGGCGGGGAGGGTGGTGCCACACAGCGCGGTGAAGCGCTGGATTTGCTTCAAGGAAAGCACGGGCATGATACCCGGCACGATTGGCACCGTGATGCCACAAGCATGGCATTTCTCCACGAAGCGGTAATACGAAGCGTTGTCGAAAAAAAGCTGGGTCGTGATGAACGCCGCGCCGGCCTCCACTTTGCGCTTCAAATTTTCGAGATCGGTTTCCGGCGATAGTGCTTCCGGATGTTTGTCGGGATAACCGCCGACGCCCAAGCAGAAGTCAGCATGGCGGGATTTGAGCAGGCGGACGAGGTCGCTCGCGTAACGCAGGCCGTCGGGTGAAGGCGTGAAGGTGGTTTCGCCTTTTGGCGGATCGCCCCGCAAGGTCATGATATTGCGGAAACCGCCGGCATGGATGCGGTCGGCGATGACCGCGAGCTCGGCGCGCGAGTGGCCCACGCAGGTCAGGTGGGGCATGACCGTGAAGCCAAAATCGCTTTTCAGCAACGCGCTGACTTGGGCCGTGCGGTCACGGGTCGTGCCGCCAGCGCCATAAGTCACCGACACGAAGTCGGGCTGGATCGATTGCAGGGCAGCGGCGGTGGCGCGGAGATGCTCGACGCCGGCATCATCCTTGGGCGGGAAAAATTCGAGCGAGCGCAACGGGCGCCCTTGGGCAAAAAGTTCCGAGAGGGGCCGGTCGGTCGACATCACATACCAACGCATACGTATTCATTGATATGTGTAAAGAACCAATCAAGCCAGTCGCCCGACGTGCCATCTGTCCTCGCGTTCAGACCGTGGCGGGTGCGCGATCTTTTTCGGTCTTGAGGCGGAGCTGGCCGCAGGCGGCGTCAATGTCGTGGCCTTTTTCGCGGCGGAGGGTCACGGAGACGCGGGCGTCCCGCAGAATGTCGGCGAAGCGTTCCTGACGTGTAATGCTCGGGCGCTTCCACGGCAGGCCTGCGACGGTGTTGTAGGGAATGAGATTAACGTGGGCGTGAAGATCGAGGGCGATAGCGCGCAGCTTCTCCGCCTGTTCGAGCGAGTCGTTGATTTCCTCGATTAGAATGAATTCAAGCGTGACCATCCGGCCGTGCTTCTCATTGAACGCTTTGATCGCGGGCAGGAGCTTGGCCAGCGGATAGGCTTTGTTCACGGGCATGATTTTTTCGCGGACCTCGTCGGTCGCGCCGTGGAGCGAAATGGCCAGCCGGATGCCGAGCGGTTCTTCGGCGAGCTGGAGGATTTTCGGCACCAGGCCGCTGGTGGAAAGGGTGATCCGGCGGGCGCCAAATCCCAGCCCCCAGTCGGCGTTCACGATGGTGAGGGCGCGGATGATGGCGTCGTAGTTGGCGAGGGGCTCGCCCATGCCCATGACCACGATGTTGTCGAAGGAGGCCAGTTCCATGTGGGCACGCGGGGTGCGGACGTCCTCGCGGTAGCAAACCTGCAATAACTGGGCGACGATTTCGCCGGCATTGAGGTCCCGTTTGAGTCCCATGAGCCCGGAAGCGCAGAACACGCAACCCATGGCGCAGCCTACTTGCGTGGAAATGCAGATGGTTTTGCGCGAGTGGTCGACGCCGACGCCTTCCTGGGGCACGCGGATGATGACGGTCTCGATGAGTGAGCGGTCGCCAAGTTCGAGGAGCAGTTTGTCGGTCACATCCTCGGACTGTTTGTTGAGGACGAGAACCGCGGGCATGAGCTCAAAGGTCTCTGCCAACCACGTGCGGAGTGGTTTGGCGAGGTTTGTCATGTCCTCCCACGACCGGGCGCGTTTTTTGTAAACCCAATCGAGGATTTGCTTCGCGCGAAATACCGGCTCACCGCGCTCCTGCACGCGGGCGGTGAGGGTGGCGAGCGTCTCGCCGGTGAGCGGCGGTTTCGCAGGGTGGTATTTCATGCGCCGGCAGGTTGGCGCAGCTTTCAGCGTTTCGCGAGCGCGCGATTCAGGGCGCTGACGATGGCCTTGATCGAGGCGAGCTCGATGTTGGTGTCGATGCCGGCGCCGAAGAGCGCGAGGCCGCGGTCGGTCTTGATCTGGATATAGCTGACCGCCCGGGCTTCGGCACCCTTGCCAAGCGAGTGTTCGGCATAACTGAGCACTTCGAACTTGGGCAGCGGGGTGCTGCCAAGTGCGCGCACGAAGGCGTCGATCGGGCCATTGCCATTGGCGGTGAGCTTGCAGGCGGCACCGTCCAGCAGAATGCGCGCTTCGCATTTTACATCGCTGCCGCGCTCGGCGGTCTTGAATTGTTCCAGTGTGACAGGGGTGGTGCGCTGGAGATATTCGTGCTGAAACGCGGCATGGATTTCCGCGGTGGTGAGTTCACGGCCGGTGGTGTCGGCGAGGTCGTTGATGATGCGGCCGATTTCCTTGTGCATGAGTTTCGGCAGGGCGAAGCCAAACTCGTTCTCAAGAATATAGGCGACGCCGCCTTTGCCCGACTGGCTGTTGATGCGAATGATGGCTTTGTAGCTGCGGCCGATGTCGGCGGGATCGAGCGGGATGTAGAGCACGTCCCAGGGTTGATCGGGCTTTTGCGCCGCCCAGGATTTCTTGATGGCATCCTGGTGCGAGCCACTGAATGCGGTGAAGGTCAGTTCGCCGGCGTAAGGCGCGCGCGCCGGCACCTCGAGCTTGGTGCAACGCTCGTAAGTTTCGCGGATGCTGTTGATATCCGAAAAGTCGAGTCCGGGATGAATGCCGTGCGTGTAGAGGTTCAACGCGACCGTGACGATGTCGAGGTTGCCGGTGCGCTCACCGTTGCCGAAAAGCGTGCCTTCGACGCGATCGGCGCCGGCGAGCAGGGCCAGTTCGGTGGCGGCAATGCCGGTGCCGCGGTCATTGTGCGTGTGCAGGGAGACCGTTGTGGAATCGCGTCGCGTGAGGTGGGTGCACATCCACTCGATCTGGTCGGCGTGGACGTTGGGGGTGGCGTATTCGACGGTAGCGGGAAGATTCAGGATGATTTTGTCCGTGGGCGTGGGCTGCCAGACATCGGTCACGG
>JAGNQV010000220.1 GCA_017988885.1 Opitutaceae bacterium
GGACTACATGCATCTCATCTTTCCGGGTTTCTTCGAGGCCACCTGCCTCACGAAACAGGAAGTGCCCGCGTTGGTTGAGGGCCTGCTGAAGCGCGTCGAACGGCGCCTCGTGACCGAGATCGAAAAAGGCCTTCGCTTCGCCCAGGACGGCTCGCCGGCCAGCCGCGCGCAGGAACTCACGATGGCGACACTCGATCAGCTGCCTGCCCTGCGGCAGATCATCAAGACGGATGTGGACGCCGCCTTTGCCGGCGACCCCGCCGCGCGCAGCATCGAGGAAATCATCCTCGCCTACCCGTGCGTCCTCTCCATTTCGCTCCAGCGTTTCGCCCATGTGCTCTATCGCCTCGGTGTGCCGCTGCTGCCCCGCATGCTCACCGAATACGGCCATGAGCGCACCGGCTCCGACCTCCACCCCGGCGCGAAGATTGGATCACACTTCTTCATCGACCACGGCACCGGCGTCGTCATTGGCGAGACTTCCGAGATCGGCGACCACGTGAAACTTTACCAAGGCGTCGCGCTCATCGCCCGCTCCACCGCCGGCGGCCAGGCGCTGCGGGACCAGAAACGCCATCCCTCCGTCGGCGACCACGTGACCATCTACGCCAGCACGACCATCATGGGCGGCGACACGCTCATCGGCGCCGGCTCCACCATCGCGGGCAACGTCTTTGTCACCGAGAGCGTGCCGAAGCGCTCGCTCGTTCTCATGCAAGAGCAAAGCCTGAAAGTTCTCAACAAGGACGGTCGCGGCTCCGGCGTGCAGAACGACTGGACGATCTGAGTTTTCCGCGCGCGGCCGCGGTCTTCATCGTTACCGCAGGTCAAGCGCAGCGTCCCTGCTCCGCCGTCAGCTTACTCCTTCTCCGGCTTCTTGTATTCCTTGTGCCCGGCCTTTTGCAGCGAGCCGAGTTCACTCACCAATTTCAAAGCCCCGGCATTGTCGCCCGCCTTCAACGCGGCTTCGAGCGCATTCAAGGCCTTGATGAATTTCTCCATCTGCTTGTGGTAACCTGCTTCAAACTTCGGGCGTTTCCCTGCCGGCAGATCCGCCGCCTTGGCCGGCACCAAGGTCAGCGCCTTGGCCGTGGCTGCCTGCATCTCGGCCACATAGCCGAGCGAGGATTCGTTCTTCGCCGCATCGCCCGCTTGTCGGCGCAGTTTGCGAAACGCGGCACTAAGATGATCCATCTGCTCGCCCAGCTCGGTCACCTCTTTGTCTTTGGCAGATTTGGGTTCGTCCGCCGCACCGGCAAAGGAAAGGCTGGAAACAAACAAAGCCACAGACAGCAGGTAACGGATATTCATGGGATGCGGGAGCAGTTATGAGCCGGCATTTCTGCCCCCGGCGCAACGGGATTCGGTTTGGAATTTTAGTCTCCCGCCGCCAACAGGCTGGGCGAAGGTTGATCAACAGCCGCTGGTTCAAGTGGGTTGAGGTGGACGCCCCGTTGCGCGGGCGCTTCCGCTGCCGCAATCGCGGCAAAAATCGTTGGGATCAGCCGGGCCGCCGCCCGATCAATTCCCACAACAGCACGGCGCCGGCGACTGAGACGTTGAGTGATTCCACTGCATTGCCGCCCGGGATGGTGACCAATCGGGTGCACGCCGCGGCAACCTTGGGCTCGAGCCCGTGCTCCTCGTTGCCCAGCACCAGCGCCACGGCTTCGCCTTTCTTCGTCGCAGTTTCCGGCCGGCCCCCGCGTGTGGCCGCACCGATCACGGCATAGCCAGTCGCGCGTAATCCGGCCAAAAATTCCGGCAGTGACGCCACGGTCCAGACCGTGACCCGCTCCAGTCCACCCTCGGCCACCCGATAGGCCGCATCATTCGGCCGCGCAGCGACCGGCGACTCAGGGATCACCAGATGCTGCACACCGAAAAACGCCGCGGTGCGCGCCAGCGCGCCGAGGTTGTGCGCATTCCCGATGCGATCGAGCACCAGCACCGGCGCGCGCTGCGCCGCCCAATTTTTCAAGTCTTCCGCCCGCGGCCGCCGCGGCCCCGGCGCATTCACGACCGCCACAATGCCGCCGTGGTGCACCGAGCCGGCAATTTTTTCGAGCTCGGCCGGCTCCACGCAGCGATAGATTTTTTTGGCCTGCGCCAGCGCCTGGCACAGCGCGCCGATCTGGCGGCTCGTCGCCCGGTCAAAAAACAGGCGTTGGATCGAATTGGGCTCGCGTGCAAACCGCGCCCGCACCGCCGCCAGTCCGCAGATCGTGAGTTCCTTGGGTTTCAATTGCACCCATCATGCAGCGCGGGAGAACCCCGGTGCAATGCCAAGGTGGCGCCGGTGCCCGTGCCGCAGTCGGCCCCGGACACCCGGCCCCTGCGCCCGGGATCACTTCTTTTGGAATCCCTTAAAATGCTTCGGCTCATCCGGATCCTGATAGCGGGTTGTGTAGGTCTTGTTGCTCGCAGCCAGCTTGAGGAACACGTCAAGCGGCACGATCTCGATGGGGCCGTTGAGCTGCTTCGTCACTTCGATCAGGCTGTTCACATCGTTGGACTCGCGCACGTGGACGAGGAGGAAATACGGACGCTTGGCGTTGAGCGCGATGAGCTCGTTGAGATCATCCGTCACCGCGTCGCGGGGGCGCCGCGGGTCGATATAGTAGTCGTAGGAAATCATCGGGCGCGAGTCGCGCAGATCGCGCGTGCGGGCCGGGCCATAGCCGTTGATGAAACCGAGCACCTGGGGGAACGCCTTGTAGTAACGGTCCACGGTTTCCTTCGTCAGGTCGGTGTTGCCCACGTTGCCGTCGGCGGCGGAGTTATCCATGATCTCCATCACGTGCTCATCGAGCTGAGCCATCAGCTGGCTGGCTTCCTTCATCAGCAGCGGGAAGCGGTCGGCGGGAATGTGATTCGGATACATGTAACCGGGGCCGGACAGGCCGCCGATGAAGTAATCGTTCGGCGTGGCGGACTCGTGAAAATATTCGAGCGCGGCGGGTGAGAACTTCGTCCAGTTCATCGTGACCTGCCACGCAAAGGGCAGCTTGCCGCGACCGGGCTTGGTCCACACGCCGATGCCGATCGAGTCGGACTGCACGAAGGCAATGTAAACCTTCTCCTGCGCGGTGAGTTTGGCGTCGAGCGCCACATGGGAGTTGTTGGTGAACTTAAATCCGGGCGTGAAGGTGAACTGCGAATTGTAGCTCAGGTTGGGCAGATTATGCAGGCCCTCCATCTTCAGGCCGTAACTGGAGAGCAGCGTGGTGTGCTGCTCTTCCGTATCCTTGCCGTAGGGGTGCCAGCCAAAGACGATGGAGCCGGGCGTGAGCTCCGAGAATATCTTCATTTCCAGTGCCAGCTCTGCGGGATGCTCCGGATTGGCCGAGAGATCGTGGAAAAACATCCGCTGCTGCACCCCCCAGTCCGCCATGCCGGGCTGCATCACCGCTCCGCGGTGGCCGCCCATCAACATGACGGCGTCATGCGTGCACTGCGCCCAGTATTGGTCGTAGGCGTCCTGATAAATTTCCGCGTCGGATTTGCCGGTGTAGCGGCCGCGCAAATCGTCGATGAGTTTCAGCCCGTGCTTTTCCAGCAGCGGAATCAGCTCTTCAGCAACCACCACGGCATCCTTTAGTCCCGCCGTCGTAAACGCCACGTTGAGCGAAGCACCCACCTTTTTATCCCAGACAACGTAACCCTTGGCGTATTGCTTAAACAATTCCAGCGCCTCGTCCGCGGTCTTCACCTCGGTGAATTTGACGTGATGCTTGCGCTGATAGAACTCGAACAGCGGTCCGGTGATCTCCCATTGGAATTCCGGCGGATGCACGATGTAGAGCCGCGGCGCCGTGCGGTTGGCGAGGCCCTGCAGACTGATCAGCATCGCCTTCTCAGGCAGGCCGCCCGCGACATTCCAATCGAGGTCAAAATTCATGACCCAAGCATCCGTGCCGTCGTTGCGGCCGAGCGGGGCGTCGTTAGTCTCCGCGCGGGCCAGAAGCGCGGCGCAAAGCGCCAACCCACTGAACAGGGCGATCATTCGTTTCATCATGTTCATTTCGCGTCCTCCGCTTTGATCTTCTTGAAAATATAAATCAGCGGCCGGTTGCGGCTGGAGTGCAGCTCGATCAGCGTGAGCATCTCATCGCCCTCACCGAGCCGATATTCGCTGGAGATGCGCATCATGACATCACCCTGGGAAACCTCCACCGGGGTCAGGCTCTCGGTGCGCAGCGTGCGGCCGCCGTCGATCCAGGCCGCGGTGGTATGCGTCACCCCGCCTTTGGCCGGGTAAACCGCCATGTGCCGCTGCTCGACCCGGAAAAAACCGGCGGCGGCGACTTCCTTTTCGGTGTTCACGACATTGGTCGCATTATGCCGGGTGGCGCGCAATTGCATCTCGTGCGTAATGGCCACCTGCGGGCCCTCCAGTGCGAGAATCAGGTCCATCTTGGTCCAGCCGTCGAGCGGCGAGCTTTGCGCCGGGTCCAGCCGCCAGCGGCCGGCGAAAGCCGGGTTCGCGGAGGCCACCGCTGCGAAGCAGATCGCAGCCAATCCTCCCAAGATCGTTCGTTT
>JAGNQV010000221.1 GCA_017988885.1 Opitutaceae bacterium
AGACCAAGGGCCAGAGCAGTGACTGGCAGCGCGCGCGGCCGGTGGCGCTGTTTGATGCGGGCAGTGCATCCTACGATTCGAAATACTACCTCGATAAGCTCGACGACTGGGTTGAACGCTACGGTCGTTTTATTGGTGCGATTCCGCGCGGCGGCGAGCAAGGGGAATTGCTCTGAAAGGAGAACGGCGGCGGGTTGAAGGCCGCCTGCTGCGGCCGGATGAACGCCGGTTACTTGCCCGCCGCGCTGCGTTTGACGACCCAATCCACGATGGCGGCATCGTTGTGTTCATGACGCCACACGAGGCTGAGAAACTCAGCCGGATGGATGTCGTGAGCCTTCAGAAAGCGTCGATCGCCCCCGCAAGAATACATGAGCGAAGCGGGCAGCTCGCCCCGGAGCTTGGCCTTTGCCTTGGGTATGATGCGCGGGAGCCACTCGATGCCTTTGGCGGCTTCCGTTTTGGACGGCAGATTTGCTTCATCGAGCAAAGTGACGAGGCCGCGACCGCCCTGCACGTTGAGGAAATAATCGCGCCGGACAAGTTCGATGGCGAGGGCGTTATCGTAACCGGGTTCCCCGTAATTGTTCTGATCTTCGGCGTAGTCGTAGAAATGCTGGGCGTTGAGTCCATTGGCGGAAAGCCAAGCGATCTCGCTTTCGCTGAAGTAAGTGGCGGCATCGCGCTGACCTTGCGCGTAGAGGCCGACGGCTTTGTCGTAAATCGCGTGGAATTTCTGGGCGAAATCGTAGTTTTTCATGCGCGCTCAATTTTGCACAAAGCCGCACAGACGCAAAGTCGGATGCGACATTTATGGTGAAATCAGCTGGCCGGGCGAAAATCGATCAAGCGTTTGAAGCGGTCCACCCGCTCAACGACGACCTCGAGCCGGCCGTTAAGCTCGTAGCGGTGCTTGGTGCGCCGTCCGACGAGCATGGTGCCGGCATTGTTGGGCGCGTAGTGATCGTCGCTCAATGTCGCGGTGGCGACGAAGCCGAAGGTCATGGACTCGATGAGTTCCACGAAGAAACCGTGCGGCCGGACATCGGTGATGACGGCGGCAAACTTGGTGCGCGGTTTTTTGTCGAGCTCACGCTCGAAGAATTCGAGCAGCTTGATCTTCACACTCTCGCGCTCGGCCTCAGTGCTGTTGATCTCGGTGAGGCTGAGATGCTCGGCGAGGGCTTCGATGCGGGTGAGATTATAACCGGCGCCATGCACGGCGTGGGCGGGATAGGCGGCGTGCTTGACCAGATAGGTGTCGAAGACGCGATGAACCACCAGGTCGGAATAGCGCCGGATGGGGGAGGTGAAGTGAGTGTAATCCTTCTTGGCCAGACCGTAATGCCCGTCGGGGGTCGCCCGATAGCAGGCCTTGCGCAAACTGCGCAATAATTGGGTGCGCAAGGTGTAGCCCTGCGGATGGGTGGCCAGCGTGGCGAGGAGCTTGACGACTTCCTCGCGGCGGTTGAGGTCGCCGGTTTGAATGCCAAAAGTCCCGAGCAACTGGCGGAGCTCATCGAGCTTGGCTGGATCGGGCTCGTCATGGACGCGGTAAAGCGAGGGCAGGCGGTGGACGCGCGTGACGTGCGCCACGGCTTCGTTGGCGGCGAGCATGAACTCTTCGATGAGCTGGTGGCTTTCGTCGTTGGTGATTTTTTCCAACCGGTCGGCGTAGCCTTCGGCGTCGACGAAGATCTTGGTTTCGGGCATGTCGAGATCGAGGCTGCCATGGGCCATGCGTTCGCGCCGGAGCCGCAGTCCGATGCGCCAAAGCGCGCGCACCCAAGTCTGCAAGTCAATCAATTCGCTGTCGGACAAACTGCTGAGGGCGCGGCCGGTGGAGCCGGTTTGATGTTTGGCGGGTAGCGGCAGGGCACGGATTTTCTCGAGGTCGTGCTCGTTGAGCAGGGCATAGGCCTGTTTGTAGGTGAGGCGCTTACGACTGCGGATGACGGTGTTGGCGAAAGCGGTGTGCCGCAGCGCGCCATTTTTGCCAAAGGTGAGAAAGACCGCCTTGGTCAGGCGATCCTGCGCCTCGACGAGCGAGCAAAGTCCGTTGGAGAGTTTTTCTGGCAACATCGGAATGACCGTGCCCACGAGGTAAGTGGAGTTGCCGCGATGCTGGGCCTCGCGATCGAGGGCCGTGTTGGGCCGCACATAGCTGGAGACATCCGCAATGTGGATGCCGACGCGCACTTCGCCACCCTCGAGCAGTTCGTAGGAGAGTGCATCGTCGAAGTCTTTGGCGTCGTCAGGGTCGATGGTGAAGACCGCCACTTCGCGATAATCCAAACGATTGGTGCGGTCGCTGGGGTTGACGCGATCGGGGAGGGCGGCGGCTTCGCGTTCGACGTCGGCGGGAAACTCAGTCGCGAGATTGTATTTTTCGTAAAGGCCCAGCAACTCGGCACGCGGTTCATGGGTGCGGCCCAAGCGGTTCGAAAGTGTCCCAGTCAGCGGCTCGCGGCGGTCGCGCCATTCGTTGAGTTTCACGACGACTTTGTCACCGGACTGCGGCGTGGGTTTGAGCCCGGACTTGGTCGGATCACCCACTTGGATTTCATAAACGAAGCGCGGATCGTCGGGCGTGACAGTCCAGTTGCGGCCGGCGCGCTGGAGATTGCCAACGATGCTTTCGCGGCCACGGGCGAGGACGCGCACGACCTGGCCGATTTTTTCACCGGGGCGTTTGCCCCGCCGGCCGGCAAAGATGCGCACGGCGACACGATCGCCTGGGAGGGCGGTGTTGGTTTCCTCGGGGAAAATCTGCAATGACGGTTCCTGCGAGCTGCCGGGACTGCCATCGGGGCCGTCGAGGATCACAAAGGCCGAGCCGCCGGCCCGGAACTGGATCCGGCCCGCAAGTTCGCCCGGTGTGCTGCGGGCGGGGCGGGACGCTGGCCGGTTGGATTCCGGCTGGGTCGTCGTCGCGGGAGCGGTCAGGCGTTTGGGAGTGAAAAATTGCCGTGACTCGATGGTGGCCTTTGGCGCGACGACCCGCAGTTTCACCCGCCCCCCTTGAATGCGTTGCACGAGACCATCCTTGATGAGTTTGCGCACTTCTTGGGCAAGTGAGGTTTGTTGCTTTGGTTTGAGGTCAAGGCGGCGGGCCAGTTCCTGGTCATTGGCCGGGGAAAAGGCAGGGTCACGGACTAAAGAGAGAAGACGATCACGGAGATTCATATTAAGAGCAGATGCAAGGCGCGCAGGCCGTGCTTTGGGATTGGAATGACGAAAAGAGCTCGGTTAGCTTGGCGCGATGAAAATCGTCCACGCCGCCAGTGAATTGTTCCCCTACATCAAAACAGGCGGGCTGGCGGATGCGGTGGGTTCGTTGACGGGCACCCTCGCGGATCACGGGCATGAAGTGTCGGTGTTTCTGCCGGGCTACGGCAAGGTGCTCGAGCATGCGCATGCCGCCGGCGCGACCCGAAAACTCAGGCTCAAGATTGAGATGGGCGAAGAATTTCTTTCCGGTGATGTGAAGTTTTTTTCGCCGCGGAAAAATCTGACGATTTACCTCATTTGTCGGGAGGAATTTTACGACCGGAAAAATCCCTACGGCAACGGCGAGCGTGATTATGAGGACAACGCGGATCGATTCATCTTTTTCGCGAAGGGCGTGGTCGAGACGCTGCGGTTGGCGGACCTGCAGGCGGATATCGTGCATGCGCATGACTGGCAGGCTGCCTTGGTGCCGTTGCTGCTGCGCGACGCCGAGCGGCGGCACGGGTTGACGCTGGCGATGAAAACGATCTTCACGATTCACAACATCGCGTTTCAGGGAATTTTTTCAGCGCGGATGTTTACGCGCACGAACCTGCCGGAGGAATTGAACAACATCGACGGTTTGGAATACTACAACCAGATCAGCCTCATGAAAGGCGGCATCCTGTTTGCCGATCGGGTGACGACGGTGAGCCCGCGCTATGCGCAGGAAATCCAGACGCCGGAGTTTGGCTGCGGCTTGGATGGGGTGGTGCAGACGCGGGCCGACGACATTGTTGGGCTTTTGAATGGGATCGATCCCGCGGTTTGGAATCCCGCCGTGGACGCATTGTTGCCGGCCCGTTATTCTGCGGTCAATCTGTCGGGCAAGGCGGTCTGCCGGGCGCACTTGCTCAAGGAACTGAATCTGGACGCCAAGTTCACCGGTCCGATCTATGGCATGGTTTGCCGCCTCGCCGAGCAGAAGGGCGTAGATTTGCTCCTGGCCAATGCACAATTTTTCTTCCGTGAGAACTGCCGGTTGATCGTGCTGGGCTCGGGTGAAAAGCGCTACGAAGAAGCACTGCGTGCGCTGGTGGCGAAGTGCCCGGAAAAAATCGCACTGTGCGCCAAGCTGGATGAAAATATGAGCCATCTGATCGAGGCCGGTGCCGATTTTTTCCTGATGCCCTCGTTGTTTGAGCCCTGCGGACTCAATCAGATGTATTCGCAGGCTTACGGCACAATTCCGCTGACAAGCCGCGTG
>JAGNQV010000054.1 GCA_017988885.1 Opitutaceae bacterium
CGCAAAGGTGCGAGGTGCTGGGCGTGGACAACCTCAACGACTACTATTCCGTCGCGCTGAAGCGCGCGCGGCTGGAGGCGCTCGCCGGCTTGGAAAAATTCCGCTTTGTGCAGGTGGATTTCGCCGAGGCCAAGGCGTTCCGCGGCCTCTACCTGCATTTTAAGCCCGACTATGTCGTGCATCTTGGGGCGCAAGCCGGCGTGCGCTACAGCATGGAAAATCCCGCGGCTTACGTGCACAGCAACCTCGCCGGCTTCACCAGCGTGCTGGAGGCCTGCCGCGAGCTGCCGCCGAAGCACATCGTGTTCGCTTCCAGCAGCAGCGTCTATGGCGCCGGGGCGCAAGTGCCGTTTAGTGAGGATGCCCGCACGGATCAACCGATGTCATTTTACGGCGCGACGAAAAAGGCGAACGAAGTGATGGCGCACAGCTATGCGCATCTGCACGGCCTCGCGCTCACTGGCCTGCGCTTCTTCACCGCCTACGGTCCGTGGGGCCGCCCGGATATGGCCCCGACCGTCTTTGCGCGGGCCATCTGCGAAGGCCGGCCGCTCACCCTCTTCAATCAGGGCAAAAATCTTCGCGACTTCACCTACATCGACGACCTCGCGGAGGGCCTGATCAAAGTGTTGTTGTATCCGGCGGCGACGCCGCCCACGCCGCCTTTTCGCATTTTTAATCTCGGCCACAATCGCGCGGTGGAGACGCTGCTTTTTGTGCGCATGCTGGAGCAACTGCTCGGCCGGACCGCCCAAATCGACCTCGCGCCCCCCCAACCCGGCGATATGCTGGAGACCTGCGCCGACCTCAGCCGTATCCAAGCTGCCATTGGCTACGCGCCGCGCGTGACGCTGGAGGAGGGCCTCGCGCGCTTCGTCGCTTGGTTCCGGTCCTATTATCAGCTTTAGCCCAAAAGCCGTGTTGTAATCCCATGTGTTGCAGTGACTCAAACTGCGTTTCGCCATGAAAACCATCCTGCTGCTCACCGCCTCCAATATTTTCATGACCTTCGCCTGGTATGGGCACCTGAAATTCAAGTTTCTCGACGGCAAGCCGATGCTCTGGGTCATCCTCTTTGCGTGGGGCATCGCGTTCTTCGAATACTGTCTCATGGTGCCCGCCAACCGCTCCGGTTACTTCACGGGCGGCTTCACCGGCTACCAACTGAAGATCATGCAGGAATGCATCACCCTGGCCGTCTTCGTGGGCTTTGCCTGGCTGGTCCTCGGCGAGAAGCTCCGCTGGAACTACGCCGTGAGCTTCGCGCTGATCCTGCTCGCCGCCTATTTCGCCACCGCTTTCAAACCGGACGGCGCCCCGCCGTCGTCTTGATTGGTCCGCTTCGGCGCCAAGATTCGGCACTCCGTCCTTGCGCGATTTCGTGACCGGGGAAAGGCTCCTGACATAACGTTGTCATTCGCTTAGGTTAGAATCCTCCTTCTCCCAACTTAAACCGCTCCGCCCATGTCCAAAGCTGCTCCCGCCAAAACCGCCTCCGCCGTCGTTCCCGCCGCCCCCGGCCGTGACAAGAACATCGAGCTCGCGCTCTCCTCCATCACCAAACAGTTCGGCGAAGGTTCGATCATGCGTCTTGGCAGCAATTCCAAGATGAAGGTCGAGACCCTCTCGACCGGCTCGCTCGCCCTCGACCTCGCGCTCGGCGTCGGCGGTCTGCCCAAGGGTCGCATCATCGAAATCTACGGCCCGGAATCCTCCGGCAAAACCACCTTCTGTCTCAGCGTCATCGCCGAGGCCCAGAAACAGGGCGGTCTCGCCGCCTTCATCGACGTCGAGCATGCGCTCGACCCGAAATACGCCCGCGTTGTCGGCGTAAACCTCGATGACCTCCTCGTCTCGCAGCCCGACAGCGGCGAAGATGCGCTCAACATCATGGAGACGCTCATCCGCTCCAACAGCATCGATGTCATTGTGCTCGATTCCGTCGCCGCCCTTATCACGAAGGCCGAACTCGACGGCCAGATGGGTGACATGACGATGGGCAGCCAAGCCCGCCTGATGTCACAGGCCATGCGCCGCCTCACCGCCGTCGTCAGCAAGACGAACTGCGTGTGCATCTTCACCAACCAGATTCGCGAAAAAATCGGCGTCATGTTCGGCAGTCCCGAAACGACCTCCGGCGGCCGCGCGCTGAAGTTTTTCTCCTCCATCCGCATCGACATCCGCCGCAAGGACCAGATCAAGACCCCCGAGGGCAAGGTCATCGGCAACCGCACCAAGATCAAGATCGTGAAGAACAAGGTCGCCCCGCCTTTCACCGAGGTGGAATTCGACATCATGTATGACGAGGGCATCTCGAAGATCGGCTCGCTCCTCGACCTTGGTCTCGAGCACAAAATTCTGGAGAAAAAAGGCGCGTGGATCGCGTTTGAAGGCAACCTCGTCGGCCAGGGTCGCGATGCCGCGAAGGCCGCACTCAAGGAAAAGCCCGAGCTCGCCGAGAAAATTTCCAAAGCCATTTTGGAGAAGGTCACCATCAAGGTTGGCGAACCCGTCACCGGCGAATCCGAGGCGTAAGCTGCTCCTGCCTCCAATACCCCTCACCGCGCGATCACCACGAAGGCCGGGGAGGTCCGGGTGACGGGGCTGCAGTCGAAGTCGCCGTGGATGGTCACGTCGGTGAAGCCGGCGCGGTGCAGGAGGTGCTCCAGCTCGTAGCGCCAGAACCAGCGCATCGTGAAGTGGACTTTTGTTTCCAAAGGCGGACCCGATTCCACCGTCTCCACATAGCGCATGGTCAGATGGAGAAGCTGCGCCACCCGGTCACGCGTCACGGTCACGAATCGCTGCACCGGCCGGCCTTCGTGGACAAAGCTCAGGTCGAGTGCCTCGGGGTCGGCGTCGCGGACCATGTTTTCCAGTTTGGGACTGAACACATCGAAGGCCAGGGCACCGCCGGGCGCGAGGTGCGCGCGAACCCGGGCCAGACATGCGAGCTGATGCTCCACCGTATCGAGATGCTGGAACGCGCGGAAAGCCGAGAAGATGAGCGGAAATTTTTGGCCGGGCAGGTCGAATGATTCCATTCGCGCGCAGGCGAGTGTCACCGCCGCTGCACCGGGTTTCTGGCGAAACCGTGCCAGCATCGCAGGCGAGGCATCCACACCGGTGCAAGCGATGCCTTGGGCTGCGATTGGCAGCAGCACGCGGCCCGTGCCGCAGCCCAGCTCCAACACCGGCCCGCCGCATTCCACCGCCAGCGCTTTGTAAAACAACGCATCCGGCCCCAAGTCGGCCTTTACCTGATAAGCTCCGTCGTAATATCGGGCCGAGTATTCGTAGGACTGGTCAGTGGTGCTCATTACAGAAGGGTTACGGCTCTTGTCTGGTGGTAATCAAGCTGGGAACTGGAGTTGATGGACGGTCCCACGCTGAACGTTGGAGAGGAGTCACGCTTTCGCGCGTTGGTTCTGACAACCGATCGGACTTTTCAGAGGGTGCACAGGAAAGCAGCTACTTCGCCGCGATCGCGCAGCCGACGCTTTGCTCCCGCGAACTCATGAAAGAGCGCCGCATGTCCTGATTGCGAGCGTGGTCCTCCACGAGACCAATAGGCTTCCGCATAATCCAATAGGACACGAAAGGTCTCATCCTTGCGATGCCGTTCCTCTTCCGCTGCGTTTGAATGGCGATCCACAAGTGATGCGCGGCAAGTCGTCCAATCAAAATCAAGCCACAACAGGAGATTCGCTCGATCTAACACTTGTGCGATCAATTCGCCGAAAACCCCTTCGATAATCCAACGGTCGTCGGTCTTTCTTTTCGCTAGCTCTGCATCCACCGCAACTGAGGGTCGTTTCTCAGTGTAGCCACCCGGCATCCAAAACAGGGCGTCGAGATCAATAATCGGAAGACCCCAAGCCACACCAATCTTACTAGCTAGGTAGCTCTTGCCGGAGCCGGCATTGCCGAGGATTGCGATGCGAGAGTGCATATTCTTCGTTAGACCTTTGGCCCGCCGGTATCCCGGATCATGTCCCATTCCTCGCGAGGGATCACGGGGCCGTCAGGCAAGTCACCCACTCGCGTGCGCCGGTCATAATCATACCGAACATCCATAAACTCCTTTAGTATTTCGATCAGCATACGCTTAAATATCACTCCACCGGGGACGGATTCACGGTCAGCAGGACGAAGCCGTCGTATCCTTTGCTACCAACCGTCTGGAGCGCCATCGCGTTGACCCGCGGTTCCGCAGCAATGAGTTCGAGAAACCGGCGCACACCCTGCACGCTGGGATCAGTGCTGGCCTCATCAATGACCGCGCCGTTACGCACGACGTTATCAACCATAACCAAGGTGCCCGCACGGGACAGTTTTAGTGCCCAGATAAAATAATCGGGCGTGCTAACTTTGTCCGCATCGATGAAAACTAGATCAAATGGGCCGGCATTCTCCGCCGCCAGTTGCGGCAACGTTTCAATCGCCGCGCCCAACCGCAGCTCAATCGTATCCGAGAGTCCGGCACGGGCAAAATTGGCGAGGGCCACCTTGGCGTAATCGGGGTTCTTCTCCAGCGTAATGAGCCGGCCACCTAGCGGCAAGGCCCGGGCGAGCCAGATCGTGCTATAGCCGCCAAGTGTGCCTATCTCGAGGATACGCTTCGCGCCATGGGTGCGCGCAAGCAGCTGCAACAACTTGCCTTGGTTGGGCGCAACGTTGAACGCAGGTAAACCAGCGGCTTGGCTGTTCGCTAACACTGCCTCCAAAACGGGATCCGATGGAATCAGCAGGTCATTGAAGTAACTGTCGACCGCCGTCCATTGATCCAGGCTCATAGTCAGGTGGCCGGCCGCAGCTTCACAATCAAATCCTTAGACTCGACGGTGTCACCGACGGCGGCGTTGAGCTCGGCGACCACGCCGTCGGCCGGCGCGTAAATAGTCGTCTGCATTTTCATCGCCTCCATCATGAAGAGCTTGTCTCCCTTCGCCACCTTGGCGCCGACCGAGGCGCTCAGCGTGACGATGAGGCCCGGGATGGGCGCACCCACCTGCAGCGGATCGGCCAGGTCGGCCTTCGGGCGCGCCTTGACCGAGGCAGTGACGCTCTTGTCGGTAATGAAAACCTCGCGGGTGATGCCGTTGAGCTCGTAGCTCACGGGCCGGCGGCCGTCCTTGTCGGTCTCGCCGACACTGACGAGGCGGATGATGAGAACCTTGCCCTCTTCGATCTCGACGGAGATTTCCTCGCGCGGCCGGAGACCGTAGAAGAAGGCGGGCGTCGGCAGCACGCTGACATCGCTGAACTCGCGCTGAACCTTGGCGAACTCGGCGAAGACCGCCGGATACATGAGGTGCGAGTAGAACTCGTCGTCGGTGGGCTCGCGGCGGAGTTTGTCGGCAAGCGTTTTCTTGAGCGCGGCAAGTTCGGCGGCGGCGACGGCCGGTTTAGCCGCGCGAGGGACCGCGCGGCCCACCTTCAGTTTCTTTTCGGCAGCGAGAGCGGCCAGGTATTTGGCCTGCGCTTCCTTGAATTTCTTTTCACCGAGCACGGCCCGCCACATGGGGACAGGCCAGCCGCCGTCGGGCCAACCGAGGCCGCCGGTGAGCATGTCGATCACGCTCTCGGGAAAAGGTGTCTCGCCGGGCGGCAGGTTGACGACATCGGCGGGCTTGATGCCGCGCGAGAAAAGGAAGAGCGCCATGTCACCGACAACCTTGGAGGAAGGGGTGACCTTGATGATGTCGCCGAAGAGCTGGTTGACCTCGGCATAGGTGCGCGCGATCTCGGGCCAGCGGTGGGCGACGCCCATGGAGACGGCCTGCTCCTTGAGATTGGTGTATTGGCCACCGGGCATCTCGTGCAGGTAAACCTCGGCGCTGCCGGTCTTGGGCGCGGTGTCGAAGGGCCGGTAGTATTCGCGCACCTGTTCCCAGTAGTCGGAAAAACGGTCGAGCTCGCCGAGGTTGAGGCCGGTGGCGCGCGGCGTGTGCTGGAGCGCGGCCACGGTGGCGTTGAGGTTGGGCTGCGCGGTGCTGCCCGACATGGACGCGGTCGCGAGGTCTACAATGTCCACGCCGGCGTCGGCGGCGCGGAGGATGGAGGCGGAGTTGATGCCGCTGGTGTCGTGCGTGTGGAAATGGATCGGCAGGCCGACCTCGTCCTTGAGCGCCTTCACGAGCTTGAAGGCGGCGTAGGGCCGGCAGAGGCCGGCCATGTCCTTGATGGCGAGGACGTGCGCGCCCATGCGCTCCAGCTCCTTCGCCATCTTCACGTAATACTTCAGCGTGAACTTGTCGCGGCGGTCGTCGAGAATGTCGCCCGAGTAGCAGAGCGCGGCCTCGCAGATGCCGTGCGTCTCCTGCACGGCATCCATTGCCACGCGGAGATTCGGGAGGTAGTTCAGCGAGTCGAAGATGCGGAAAATATCCATGCCGTTGGCGGCGGCATGCTTCACGAAGCCGGCGACGACGGAGTCGGGATAGTTAGTGTAGCCGACGGCGTTGGCACCGCGGAAGAGCATCTGGAAACAGATGTTGGGCACCTTGGCGCGGAGCTGGCGCAGGCGCTCCCACGGGTCCTCGTTGAGGAAGCGCATCGCGGTGTCGAAAGTCGCACCGCCCCACATCTCGAGCGAGTAGAGCTCCGGTGCGCGCCGCGCGAGAAAGCCGGCGCAGGCGAGCATGTCGTAGCTGCGGACGCGCGTGGCCATGAGCGACTGATGCGCGTCGCGGAAGGTGGTGTCGGTGATGAGCAGGCGCTTCTGTTTGAGCGTCCATTCCGCGAATTTCTTCGCACCGAGTTTCAGCAAGAGGTCGCGCGTGCCGGGCGGCGGCGGGCTGCGATCGTCGCGGCCGGGGGCGGCCACGACGGGCAGCGGCTTGGCGGGGCGGTAGCCCTTCGCGTGCGGGTTGCCGTTGACGGTGACGTTGCCGAGGAAGTTGAGGAGCTTGGAGGCGCGGTCGCGGCGGGGCTTGAAAGTGAAAAGCTCGGGCGAGGTGTCGATGAGCGTCGTCGTGGCCTGGCCGGACTGGAACAGCGGGTGCGCGATGACGTTTTCGAGGAACGGGATGTTGGTCTTCACGCCGCGGATGCGGAATTCGCTGAGCACGCGGCGCGCGCGGTTCATCGCGATTTCGTAGGACTGCCCGCTGGTGATGACCTTCACGAGCATCGAGTCGTAGAACGGCGTGATGACGGCACCGGCGTAACCCATGCCGCCGTCGAGGCGCACGCCGAAGCCGCCCGGTGAGCGGTAGGCGATGATGCGGCCGTAGTCGGGCACGAATTTGTTCTCGGGATCCTCCGTGGTGATGCGGCACTGGATGGCGTAGCCGTGGCACGGCACGTCGGCTTGCAGTGGCATGCCCACCTCGGGTGAGTGCAGCGCGTGGCCCTGGGCGATGAGAATCTGCGCGCGGACGAGATCGAGGCCGGTGACAACCTCGGTGACGGTGTGCTCCACCTGGATGCGCGGGTTCATCTCGATGAAGAACCATTCGTGACGGTCGAGATCGTAGAGAAATTCGATGGTGCCGGCGTTGTCGTAACGCACCGCGCGCGCCATGCGGGCGGCGGCCTCGCAGAGCTCGGTGACAACTTCCTTGGGCAGGCCGAAGCTCGGGGCGACCTCGACGACCTTCTGGTGCCGGCGCTGCACGGAGCAGTCGCGCTCGTGGAGATGGATGACGTTGCCGTGCTGGTCGCCGAGGATCTGCACCTCGATGTGCTTGGCGTTGGCGATGTATTTCTCGAGGAAGACCGCCGGGTTGCCAAACGCGCGCTCGGCCTCGGCCTGCGCCTCGTCGAGCAGCGAAGCGAGGTCCGCGGCCTTCTGCACGACCCGCATGCCGCGGCCGCCGCCGCCGAAGGCCGCCTTGATGATGAGGGGAAAACCGATCTCCTTCGCTATTTTCATCGCCGCAGTGCGATCGGTGACAGGCTCCTCGGTGCCGGGCAGCACGGGGACTTTGATTTTTTTGGCGAGCGCGCGGGCCGCGGTCTTGTCGCCCATCATCTCCAGCAACTCGGGGCGCGGGCCCACCCAGATGATGCCGGCCTTTTCGCAGGCGCGGGCGAACGCGGCGTTCTCCGAGAGAAAACCGTAACCGGGATGGATGGCCTGCACGCCCTTTTCCTTCGCGATGCCGATGATGCTCTCGATGTCGAGATAGGCGGCGACGGGACCCTTGCCGTGGCCGACCTGGTAGGCCTCATCCGCCTTGTAGCGGTGGATGCAGAAGCGGTCCTCCTCGGCGTAAACCGCCACGGTGCGCAGGCGGAGCTCGGTGCCGGCGCGGAAGATGCGCACCGCGATCTCGCCGCGGTTGGCGGCCATGAGTTTCAGGAGGGGACGGACGGCGGGAGTGGAGCGGGTGGCGGATTGGGTCACGGGTAGAAAATTCAACCGTCACTTGTAGTGGCGGGGTGCGCAAGCGCCAAGGACAACATTGGCTTATGTCATCAATCCACCGTGCGGCTGTGTTTGACCGTGAGTTCGCCGAGACACGCGGGCGAACCGCGCGCCAGATCGCGGCAAACCTGCGGGCGCTGATCGTAAACCGTGCAGAAAAATTCCCGCCCGCCGTCCGTCCCGCGGCGGAGCGCGAGGGCCGCACAGTGGCCCGCTTGCATGCGCATGTAGGCGCGGTGGCCGATGAACTGCGCGACGCTTTCCGCCTCTGCGCCGAGCCGCGTCCAATCCTCGCCCGAAACCCGCACATAGGTCGGCAACATCGAAAAACAGCACGCCCCGCAAGTCAGACAACCAGCCGGGGGCGGGGCGGAATCCATGACTCACGCTGGTCCCTCCACCGCCCTGCGGCAATGCCGTTCAGCGTCAGCTTGCCACGACCAGCGGTTTTGGGACGATACCCCGCCCCCATGAAAGCAGTGCTACTCGCCCTCGCGGTCGTCTTCGCCGGCATCCAATTTATCCGGCCGGAGAAAAACTCTGCCCGGCGTGAACCCGGCCCGGACGACATCGCCGCTCGGCTGGCACCGCCGCCCGCGGTGCAAAAAATTCTCGAGCGCGCCTGCTACGACTGCCACTCCAACGGCACCCATTATCCCTGGTATGCCGAGGTGCAGCCCATCGGCTGGTGGCTCGCCCGCCACATCAAAGAAGCCCGCACGCACGTCAATTTCTCAACCTTCGGCACCTACACGCCGCGCCGGCAGGCGGTGAAACTTGGCGAGTTGGTGGACGAGGTCGAAGAAGGCCGCATGCCGCTGCGTTCCTACCGGATCCTGCACCCGGAAGCCCGCCTGAGTCCGGCGGAGGTCAAGGCGCTGGTTGACTGGGCCGACGCCGTCCGCGACGAATTGCCCGAACACTGAGACTCCTTTAACCCGTTATGGGTTTCCCGGCGTCGGATTAATTATTACCGATTCAATATCTGAACCGTATTTCTTTTCGAAGAATGCTCTGAGTCGATTAGCCTCACCAGTTCGGTCGACCCATGTCGTCACCGTCATTAGTGCATCTTTCTGGGTATCAAATCCGTTGGTGAGGCTGAGTATAGCCATGTTGCTAATCAGATAGCGGTCGTGCGACTTAAAGTTGGCCGTGAATGCTCCTTTCTTCCTTAAAACTAATTCAAAGGAGTGCCCCGAATGGTCGGCGATTCTTTGGAATCGTTCCAGCCATTCACCCCTGATTTCTGCCGGACTATTTACATATTTATCCATTTCAAAATCCCGGTGGATTGAAACCCGGCAAAGCGGGTTTTTAACGTGAAGAAATCGTAGCAACTCGGCAAATTCAGCATAGTTGGGTTTAGTCGGATCTAAATGCCGATCCACAAACATAATCTCTCGGCTGTAATAAAACAAAGGCTCAAAAAATTTTCGGTATGCGCTACTCGTGCGCTCAAGGTTCTGACTTGAGGTATGCGCTTTCCACCAATCGCATTGATCCAGATGTGTAATCCTTGAGATGAGAGGGTTCGGGAGGTTCGGAATCGCCGGTGAACAAATCACTCCCTGCAACGGACGCGCTGCGTGTTCAGATTGTGCAACGCCAATCCAATCGTTTTCACCATCAACAGGGCCCGCCCATTTAGCCACGCCTCGAACCATTTTACGCTGAAGAAGGGCCTTCAAGAAGCGACACCCCTCTATGTTGTCGGCGGCGTTGGCGGCTATTTTTTCCCAAGCTCCTTCAGCCAGATTTCTCACGACCCCCGCTCCCTCAATCAGCTCCGGATATAATTGTGCAAGCGCCAACCTTCTACTGGTGTCGTTTTCGTGTTTTTCTTTAGAAAACACCTGGGGGGTTATGGCGTATTCACGAAGCATGGTTATTGAAGCACCTCTCTTAATCCTTCCTCGAAAAATCCCCCCGGCCAATCACGCACCAGTTCACCATTTTCGTTTAAGGGCATTTCGCGCACAATGCTGTGCTCGCCCAGATTCTCAACGTAGAGGACCGCGACATCTTCCGGTCGCAACTGACGCTCATTCCCTTTGAGTTTTCCTTGGGTGGATTCCCTAATCCGCCGCATCAGGCGAAGCAGGAGGTGCTCGCTATGGGTCTCAACAAGGAACTTTGTTTGCGCGTCCTCAATATCTTCCTTTCCAACCCGACTCGCGAACCGGACGAATGCATCCGCGACGTTGGCTTGAATGGCAGGGTGTAAATGCAGTTCTGGCTGCTTCACACAAATTAGGTGATCCTTATACGCTGCTGCTGCCAGTAATACGGGGATCACCTGCCCGATACCAGAGCCCACCTCATGCAGCTTCACCGGTATTTTGCGCCTCACGTCTTCCAAATCTATTTTCAGCGCTTCGTGGTCCTCAGAAATTTTCATCTTCTTCATCTTAAGGGAATACCTAGCCGAACCACCTTGGTTTTCCTGCAACCAAAGATTCACATAATCAAGAGCTGGTTCCGTAATGGCCCACCCGCCAACATCCATCCTGGCTTCGCTATCAGATGATCGGTTTTCCAACACCCGAGGGGTAAACATCGAATCGAGCTCAAGTGTGGCCCGCAGTGGTCCACAGTATGAGATTGCGCGAAGGCCCTTCATGATGTTCTCACTTCCCGATATTCTGTTTTTTTCTAATCGGCCTAACGTGCTAAAAATTGCCAATTTTAGAACACGATTATCAATGTAATCAGAATAGTTTTTATCTATCGCTACATTAGTGTTCACACGAGCGAATAGATCTAACCCCTCCTCCGTTTTTGTTGGGTAATGTGCCACGGCCGGGTGGGCCTCGCTAGCCAGCGACCGCGGTGGCAACATTCCATTGCCAAACCTGAGCCTCGAATACTCCTCTAGGACGTTGCGAATCAGATCCGTTCGGAAAACTGAAGTATGGAGCGTTCGATCAACCATCACTTCTTGCAGTGCCTCTGCCATTTCCGTGTCCGGATGCTCTGCACAAATTCCGTTTATTACTGATTCCGTTTCAGTAATGGCCTCGTCTATAAATAAATCAAAGGCTGGGTGCTTTTCATTCACCTCGGCATTTCCCCAGTATTGTCCTGCGAGCGAATCAAAGCGCATGATATCCCCGAATTCCGAACGAAATAACCAAGGCGAGGAGCCTTTTTGCTGCCTAAATTCCTTCAGCCCTCCACCGAGCAGCCCTTCAAAATCAAAGTCCATCTGTGTGGCATTAACTCCCCTGCCCGCGGTGCATCCCAAATAAAATCCGTATGGATCCTCGGTCATTATTTTCCCGTGGATAAAATCACTCACCCCGCCGAGGCGAACCGAATGGCCTGATACGGAAAAATCGAAACCATTTTCAAAGTCATCCTGGCTGCTGCCCTTAATGGCCAAGTGATGCATGAACAACAGGGCATCAATAATACTGGATTTCCCTGCGCTATTCTGACCGTAGAGCAGTGTGATCGGCCGTATGGGGATCCGCTGTTCTTCCTTGAATGCCTTGAAATTCCTTAGTGTGAGCGATGTAAGATTCGGCATGGGCAAATTAGCTCAAAAGATCCGCTTTCTGGAAGGGCCTATTAAGACCAACGTGACTCATTCCTAGCAAGCTGATTGCCTATAACAAATTGACGTGGCCCTTCGGTTTGGGCCCAACTTGATTACAGCATATCCTTGCGACCAAAACGAAGGTTTGCTTCTGAGGCTTAAACGCATTGCTGCCTTTTATGGAAAATAAAACCCTTCGCTATGCCGTCATCGGCGCGGGCGGCATCGCCCTCACCCACCTGCGTGACATCGGTGGTCAGCCCGGCGTGAGTATCGTCGGCCTCGCTGACCCGGCCGACCCCAAGGCATGGCGCGTGCCCGCGGACTACGCCGCGGTGCCACGGTTTCAAGATGCGGAGAAAATGCTGCGCGCGACCAAGCCGGACCTCGTCTCCATCTGCACGCCAAATAAATTTCACCACCCGCTGGCGCTGCTCGCCCTCCAGCTTGGCGCCCATGTCGTCTGCGAGAAACCCCTGGCGATGACTGTCGCCGAGGCGGAGGAGATGGAAGCGGCGCGGGCCGCGGCCGACAAACTCGGCGGCATCAACTTCTCCTATCGCAATGTCGCCGCCTTCCGCTTCGCGCGCGAGCTCATCGCTGGCGGCGAGCTCGGCCGGCTGCTGCGCGTGAACTGCGTTTACTTGCAAAGCTTCCTCGGTGCACCCGCCACGCCTCACTCCTGGCGCAACGATATCCGGCTCGCCGGTTTTGGCGCGCTCGGTGACCTCGGCGTGCACATGATCGATGGCGTGCGCTTCGTCAGCGGGCTCGGCTACCGCCGTGTGGTCGGCCTCGCGCAGACCCTCATCCCGGAAAAACCGGACGCCGGCGGGACGCCGCGGCCGGTGACGACCGACACCAATGCCGCGTTTCTCGCCGAGCTCGATGGCGGAGTGATCGCTACCTTCGAGACCACGCAGGTGGCGCCCGGCTATGGAAATTTCTTCCGCATCGAGATCTCGGGTGAGCGCGGCACCATCGCGGTGCATTCCGACCATCCGGAGGAGCTCTGGCTGCGCGCGGGTGCCGCGCTCACCCAATACGCCACATGGAAAACCGATGTGCCGCTGCAAAAACTGCCGACGGATTTTATTGGTCGCGGCGGCCCCACGACTCCCGGCGCCATCGTGCACGCCATCCGCGGTGAGCAAGTGGAGTTCCCCACCTTCGCCGACGGCCTGCTGACCCAGCGCGTGCTCGGCGCCATCCTCGCCTCGATGAAATCGGGGGCGTGGGAAAAGATCGCGTGAACCGGGTCCGTTCAATCCAACCACGAATGGACACCAATGAACACGAATGGAAAATGAGGCTAACAGAGCTTCAATCCAAACTCACTAAACGGTGCGCCGGTTATGCACTATCCAAGCACCCAACTTTCTTCGCGATTCGTGTAAATTCGTGTCCATTCGTGGTTCTCCACTGAATTGTCCCGGCTGAGGCGCAGGTTCAGGCAGTTGCGGCGTCTTCCATCTCCTGCACATCTTTTCGCCGCGATTCAGGCGTGACGGTCAGCGATTGCATCTGGCCGTTGCGATAAACGCATTCGACGACCGTTTGCTGCGGGGCGTGAAGCCGGAAGCTCACGTCCCACGTCTTGGGCCACGCGGGCAGCAGCAGCAATTTTCCGCCGTCGGTCTGCAGCAACATCCGTTGCAACGCGGTCATCGCCGAGCCGCCGTGGTCGAGATCGGGCATCCAGTCGTAGTTTGGCCCGAAGAACGCCGGGAAGCGAAAGTTGGGATGGCTGGCGGCGAAGCGTTTCACGACATCGTGCTTCGCTTCATCGGTCAGGCCCAGCAACGCCGCCTGAATCCCATCCTGCCGCCAGCAAGCGTTGCCGGGGTGGAGCCGGCGGGCGTAGGTCTCGCGACCCACGGCCAGTTCCGGTTTGCCCACACCGAAATGCCGGTAGGGAAACACCGCGTAAAGTTCCGGGTTTTCCGAGTTGGCCAGCACGTCGTATTGCTCCGCGGGCACGAGGTATTTTTTCCGGTTCCAGTATTCCGTGCGCGTGGGCAGCCGAGGCAGCAGGTCGCGCAGCTCCGTCCAGGTTTTGACATCGGCCTCCGGCAACTCGGCGAGGCCCAGCAGGGCGTCCGTCACCCACTGTAAGCCGGCGATTTCGGGTAGTGGGTTCACCGCCTCCTGCCAGGTTTCCAGCGATTGGGCCGGTTGGAACGACATCCGTCCCGCGGCGTCACGCAGCCCGAAATGCTCCCGGTAAAAAGTCAGGATGGGGCGGGCCAGCGGCAGCAGGGTTTCCCGCAGGAACGACGCGTCCTGCGTGAAGGCATGATAGTCGAGCATCATGCCAAGCAGTTCGATCGAGCCCTGCCAGTAACGGCGGATATAGGTGTTGGCGACATCACCGGGTTGCAGCGGCGGTTGGGTCTTCGTGCCGCGGACCGTGGCGACGACGTCGGAGGGCGAGACATTTTTGCCGGACCGGTCGTAACCGTAATTTTCATTCAGAAACGTGCCCCAAAACGCCATGGTCTCGGGAAAGAACGCCCCGGCGTGGCCGTAATAACTGCGCGTGCGCGCCTCGGCCAGCGGCAGGGCGTCGCGATACAAACGGAAGAACGGGCGCATGAGCTCGAAATCACCCGCCATCAGCATCGGCCAGTAGAGCAGGCGGCCGTTCTGAAACCAATAGCCACCGCCCCACATCCGGTAATCCGCATCGTAAGTCTCCGGCACTGTGTCCGGGCCCTGCATCAATTCGCGCGTGCCATCCACGGTGAAGAGGGCGCCGTTGAATTTCATCGGCAACCGCCCACGTCCGGCACAGGCGAAAAGGAAGCGATGCAATTGATAGCCCTCGCCTACTTTTTCCGCCTCCGGTGAACCCGAGATCTGAATATGGCTCCGCTGCCAAAATTCCCGCCACCAGTTTTGGTGCTGCCCGCGCGCCTGCTCCAAGCCTAGTTGGTCACTGGCCTCCGCTTGGGCTCTCACCTTGGCGAGCCACGCTTCAGCCGATGACGTCTGCGCCACCAGAGGATGCAGACTCACCGTGAATTTTTTGCCGGGCGCCCGGGAACGTAGCGTCGTCTGGTCTGAGCGGACAAAGTCCTCGCCGCGCACGAGCGCTCCGGAGGTCAGGCCCAGCAGCGGATCGCTCTGCTGGGAAATCAGCTCGCCAAGGCCTTGGTGCTGCAAGGTGCCGGCCCAAATCGAGCGTTCGTTGCGATGAGTCCAAACCAAGGCGTCGGCGACATCCCCAATCGTGTCGGGCGTGATTTTGGTGCGCTCATCTGCGCCGCTGCTGCCGAGGGCACAGTGATCCTCAATAGCTGGCAGTTCACGCGCAACCGTCCGCCAAACCTCGAGGCGCGTCTCCATTGCAAAAGCTGCCTCCGACTGCGCTTCGATGCGCACCACCGGCCGGTGGGCGTCCACCCAAAGGCGGAGATGCACCCCGGCGCCGGATGCACCCGCCTGGATTTCGATTTCGCCGCGGTCGGCGTGCAGGGTCTGGCAAAATGGTTTGCCGGTCGCAAAAGGCTGACCCGAAAAATGCAGCCGGATGCGACCGAGCTTCAGCAGCCGGCCGTTTTCATCCCACGAATCACCCTTGCCGAGATAAAGCAGCAGGTCCCCGTCGCGTTCCGCCCAGACATTGATCCCGATGTCGCCGTTGCCGAGCGGCATCGAACCCGCCGCGTTCCCGCTGGGCGAAGTCCATTCGAGCGTCGGGCCGGTGGCGTTGGTCGTTCCAATGGTGGTGTTGCCGGATGAGTCGGGGTGCATCGCCAGCACCATGCAGCACCCCGGGGGCTCTGTCTTTATTATTTATTGTATTAAAGGCGGGGCTCCTCCTTCGCCGAGACTACGGCGGACAGGTTGGAAACCCCGCCCTACAAATCGGCCAAGGCTTACGGCGCTGGCTTTCATTCATCGTAATAATCCACCCTGCGCTTTTCGCGGGTTCTCGTGACTAGCGGCAGCGGCAGGACCTGCGCGCCGAACCAGACCGGCAGGTAGCGCACCTCGGCGCGGTCCGGAAGCTCGTCGGGCAAGAGGGACAATTTGAGTTTGGGCCGCGGCGCCGGCACGACCGGGACGGCGAGCAACGCGTGCCTTTGGAAATAACGGCTGAGCCGGAGCGGTTTGGGCACCAGCCTGACTTGGAGAGGATCGGAATTCATGGGCAGAGAGGATTTGTTTTTTGTAAATTTTCCGGCCGGCCTGCGCCGTATGGCTCGACGACAGGCCGGCCGGGTTGGTTTTTGTGATCAGCGCTGGGCCAGCAGGGACTGCCAGAGCGCAAGGACGACGAAATCGGCGCGCAGGCGTTTCTCACCTGCCTCGCGAACCTGGCGGGCGCGCTCGCGCGACACGCCGAGCTCGGCGGCAATGTCGTCGAGCGTGGCGTCCTCCAGGTAATAGCGCCGCAGGGCGAGCGCGTGGTTGGGCTGCAGGCGCGAGAGCGCCGCCTTCACCGAGCAGGCGGTGTCGTCGTTGGCCGCGGCCTCCGCCGGACAGGGCGCGGTGCAATCGCGCAGCTCAAAGGCCGCGCCATCCGCTGCGCCGTCCAGCGAGCACGTGTCGGTGACCGCGACGCGATTGGCCTCGCGCACGTCACCGATGGTCAGGCCGGTGGCGGCGGCGACCTCGAAGTCGGCCGGTTCGCGGCCGAGCCGTCCCATCAGGGTGTCGGTGGCGCGCGCGACGGTTTTGACGCGCGTGCGGGTGCGGCGCGAAAGCGGGTCGAGCCGGCGGAGTTCGTCGAGCACAGCGCCGCGCACGCGCACGTAGCAGAACGCGCGGGCCTCGCGGTCGGAGCCTTTGAAACGCAGCAGCGCCTCGATGAGCGCGACCTTGCCGGCGCTCGCGAGATCCTCGCGCGAAACGTGCA
>JAGNQV010000222.1 GCA_017988885.1 Opitutaceae bacterium
CCGTGACATCAGGCTGCACGACGCGATTGCTGTCTTCGGCGAACCGCCGGCCCGGTGCGGGATCCAGTTTGGCGATTTCCTCGATGGCGAGCTGGATGTCATCGGGATTGGCCCCGAGCTTGCGGGCCAGTTCCGGCACGCGCCGGCGGGCGAGCAGATCAAAATGATCCCGCAAAATGCGTGCGGCGAGCGAGCTTTCGCGACCGTGGTGGGTGAGCTGGCTGAGCAAGCACTCCTCCAGCGTCTGGCTGCCGATACCGAGCGGATCGAAGCCTCGGAGCACTCCATGGGCGGTCTGCATCGCCTCGAGCGACAGGCCGGACTGGAGGGCGGCATCGGCGAGTGATTGGGTCAGAAACCCGCGGTCATTCAGGCTGCCGATCAAATGCTTCAAGGCGTCGAACACGGTGGGAGTGAGGTCGGCCATCTCGGCTTGCCGCATGAGATGCTCCTGCAACGAAGGCACGCTGACGAGCGAGTCCATGAAATGCTGACGCTTTTCCGCGTCCTCGGCGGTAAAAGGTTGGGAGCCGCCGGCATTGGCCATGTGGTCGCGCCAGTCCTCGTCGAGTTTGCCGAGGATTTCGAACTCCTTGCTGAAATCCATTTCTTCCCGGGCGCCTTCGCCCTCGGACTCAACCGGCGCGTCGTCGGCTTCAGTTTTCTCGGTTTTGTCGAGGCCGATGTCATCCATCGGCAACTCTTCCAAGGTGGGATTGCTTTGCAGCTCTTCCTGAATCACGGAGCGCAAATCCAGCGCGGCGACCTGTAGGATTTTAAGGGAATGCCGCAGTTGCGGCGCCAAGACGAGGGACTGGGTCTGGCGCTGGCGTAGGTCGTGACTAAATCCTGGCCCGCTCATGAACGTAGAAGGGGGGGAAGCGGTTCATGTTGGGCTAGGGGGTGCCAGACGAGGGACTGCGAAAAGGGGCGGTGGAGGGACCGGGGTCGCGCACTTCGAAAATTTCCTTGGTGTAAACGCCGAGCTTCTCGTTGGTAGGCCCATAACCATCGCTGTAAAGATAAAGTTCGAGATCCGTCATCATCTCCGCGGCAGACTGGTAACGCTTGTCGCGGTCACGCTGCAGGGCCCTCTGAATGATGGCCTCAAGCCGGGGATCGATATCCGCCCGCAGGGTCGCGAAACGGGGGATCGGCATCGTGAGGATGTTGCGCCGTGATTGCGCCCGATCCAAGGAGCGGAAGATATTCTTCCCCAACAGCAGTTCGGTGAGCACGATGCCCAGAGGAAAGAGATCGGCGCGGGCATCGGTTACGGCGTAACTGGCCTGTTCGGGTGAAAGATATTCATCTTTGCCTGCGATTACCTTGCCTTCCTCGTTATACATCAGGTCCAAGGCCTTCGCGATGCCGAAGTCGGTGAGCTTCACGTCGCCTTCGTAAGCGATCATGACATTCTTGGGCCCAATGTCGCGGTGGACGATGTTCAGGTGGCGGTTGGCCCGGTCGCATTTTTGATGAGCGTAGGTCAGCCCGCGCGCGACGCGCGAGACGATGAACGCTGCCAGATCCACGGGAATGGTGCGCCCCGTTGCGCGGTGCTTGTCGAGGAATTGCTCGAGGTTGGCCCCGCGCACAAACTCCATGACCATGAAATACTGCCCGCCCACTTGGCCCAGATGGTAAGTCTGGACGATGTTGGTATGAATGAGATCGGCGACCAACCGGGCCTCGCCGATGAAGTTTTTCTGAAATTCTTCGATCGCGGAATATTCTTCGCGAATGATTTTTACGGCGACGACCTTGCGGAAGTTACCCGCGCCGAGTTGCTCGGCTTCGTAGACCAAGCCCATGCCACCCTCGGCAATTTTGCGCACCATCTCATAGTGAATTTCGGTGAAAACTTGCTTGATGCTGGACGTCACACCGCGAAGCAAAGAGTTCGGGCCAAGTGCTGGCAAGTAATGAAATCCATTCCGGCCCGAATCTTGCTAGAAAGTTCATGGCCTCAATTGACAGGGCCGGGTTGGATTCTAGGTTGCGCGCATGATTACTCTGACTCCACGGGCCGCCGACCGGGTGCGGGCAATGCAAGCCGAGGCGGATACGCCGGACAAGCTGCTGCGGGTATTTGTGGAATCAGGCGGCTGCTCGGGCTTCCAATACGGGATGTCCTTTGACGAACCTAAAGCCGACGATGCAACTTTTGAGAGTGAAGGACTGAAGGTTTTGCTCGATCCTGCCAGTCTCGCTTATTTGAACGGTAGTCGGGTGGATTTCGACGATGGACTGCACGGCAAAGGTTTTGAAATCCAAAACCCCAACGCGGAGAGCACCTGCGGATGCGGAAAGTCTTTTAACTGAGCGGTGATTTGACCGCCGCGTGCAGCGCGACAACTCCGAAGGTGAGTCCGCGGGCCTCCACCTCGCCAAAGCCTGCCGCCCGAATTTCCGCGGCCAGGGCGTCCCGGTCGGGAAAAGCTTCGATGCTCTCGTTCAGGTAAACATAAGCGGCGCGGTCGCGTGTCAGTAGCCCCGCCACCAGCGGCAGCACATGGCGCAGGTAAAACAGGTAAAAAGGCCGGAACCACTTGTGGGGTCGGGAAAATTCCAGAACGAAAAGGCGGCCACCGGGCCTTAATACGCGGTGCATTTCCGCGAGAGCACGCGCCCGGTCGGCCATATTGCGCAGGCCAAATGCAATACTTACGACATCGAACTGGGAATCGGGCAGGGGCAAATTAAGCCCGTCGCCCTGACGGAAGATGATGTTTTGGTAGCGTTTTGTGGCATCGGATGACTGTTTGGCGATGGCCTCATCCAACATGGGCTGACAGAAATCCATTCCGATTATCTGCTTAACAGACATGGCTTTGCGACTTATGGCGAACGCCACATCACCACTGCCTGTGGCCAAATCCAGAACATCGCTTGGATTCAGCGACCCAACGGCCGCGACCAACTGCCTGCGCCAATATAAATCGATACCGCCGCTGAGGATCCGATTCGCCAAGTCGTAACGACAGGCAATCCGGGCGAACATGGAATTTACAGCGACGGAATCGGGCATGGTCTGGGCAGAGGAGTCATTTAAACTCGTTTTTCAACGCCAAATGAGTCATATTTATTGACGCAATCACAGAACTGCAAATAATTTAGCTCGTAGCCCCGTAGCTCCCATACTGAAAGGAAAATTATGTCCAACAACCTGACGAAACGAGAGATCGTCCTGGAAATCTACAAAAAGACCGGCTTCCCCCAGAAGCAAGTCGTGGATACCGTGCAGTTGACCCTCGATATCATTCAAAAAGCATTGGCTGATGGGCGCAATGTCGAGTTGCGCAACTTTGGCGTGCTTGAAGTGCAGGTGCGTAAGTCGCGCATCGGCCGCAATCCGAATAAGCCCGAGGCCGAGGTCGTAATTCCTCAGCGTGCGGTCGTAAAATTCAAATCGGGTAAGATTCTCAAGCAACAGCTTAAGAAGATCGACTTGGCGAAATTGCAGTCACCGGCGCCGCCAACACCTCCGGCCTGATCACAGGCAGAGCCAGTTAGTTTTCTGAACAGGCCGGGAAATCCCCGGCCTCTTTTTTGGCCAAAATTTAAGGTCGCCCACATTCACTCCCGTTAGCAATTTGTCGGCTCCATGGCTAATTTTCAGACCTTGCCCGGTTTCCGCGAGTTCTATCCCGAGGACCTTGCGCGCCGAAATCATGTTTTCCGTCTCTGGCGGCAGACGGCGACTGCATTTGGCTTTGCGGAATACGATGCACCGGTGCTGGAACCGTTGGAACTCTACAAGGCCAAGTCTGGCGACGAGATCGAGGGTCAGCTTTTCAGTTTTACGGACAAAGGCGGCCGTGAAGTCGCGTTGCGCCCAGAGATGACGCCGACGGTGTGCCGGTTGGTGGGGGCCCGCGCCAATGCGCTCAAGCGTCCCATCAAGTGGTTCAGCATCGCGGAGTTTTACCGTTATGAGCGGATGCAGAAGGGCCGGGGCCGCTGCTTCAACCAGTTCAATGCCGATATTTTTGGGGAAGCCGGACCCGAGGCCGAGATCGAGCTCATCGCTCTGCTCACGCAGTGCCTGTGCGCTTTCGGGCTGACCGAGCAGGATTTCTACGTGCGCCTGAGCGACCGCAATCTGTGGTTTTACTACCTTGAAGCGCTAGGGCTGGACGAAGCACGCATTCGCGGCGTTTTGGGCGCAGTGGATCGCTATGAGAAATATGGCGACGATGCGTTCAAGGGCTACACCGAACAATTTGGCGCGCTGGACGCAGGGTTAAAGGAGAAGGTCTTGGCGTTTTTGAAAATCAAATCGCTGCCGATGCTGGAGCAAACCCTGGGTGCACTTGGCGGAGAAAAAATCGTGGCGCGGCTCGCGGACTGGCGCAAATTGTTGGGCGGCCTTGAGGCGATGGGGTTGGCGCGGTTTATCGAAGTGGACCTTGGCGTGGTGCGCGGCTTGGCTTACTATACTGGTTTTGTCTTTGAGGCGTTTG
>JAGNQV010000055.1 GCA_017988885.1 Opitutaceae bacterium
AAAAATGCCATGGTGGCTGTGATGAAATCACCCAAGGCGCTTACCCCGCAGCAAATCAGTTTCTTTCACGAGGAGGGTTACGTAATCGTGCCCGACGTGTTTGATCCGGCCGATCTGGAGCCGCTCCGGCAGGCACTGCATGCGGAGCTCGGGCACAAGGCCCGGCAGCTTCAAGCGGAGGGCCAGCTGGAAAACCTTCACGAGGAGCTCGATTTCGATCACCAGCTGGTCGCGATCCATCAAGACTCCCCTGAAAACGGGATGGCGCTGATGCGGCATTTGGAAGGGTTGCGCGGCGGCGGATTTCACGCGCCGGAAATGTTTGACGTCATCGCTTCGCCGAAGCTGCTTGGCGCGGTGGCTGGACTGTTGGGCACACAGGAAATCGTGGCCTCATCAGTTTACCGGACGCGTCCGAAGTTACCCAAGATCGGCCGTGGCATCGTGCCGTGGCATCAGGACAGCGGTTATCTCGCGCCCCATTGCGACACGCAGCTGATCATCACCTGCTGGGTGCCCTTGGTGGATGCCACCGTGGAAAACGGCTGCATGCAGATTCTTCCGCGCACGCACCGCAACGAGGTGGCGCGGCATCATACCGGCGGGAATGCGGGCTTCCTTGTCATCAAAGACGAGGATTTGCCGGCCGATCCGCGGCGCGCGATCACGGCGGCGTGTCCGCGGGGCGGGGTGGTGTTCATGACCAACCGCACGCCGCATTGCTCGACGCCGAATCATTCCGAGCACATCCGGTGGAGCGTGGACCTGCGCTATCAATCCGCGGAGGTGCCCAACAATGTCGGCTTGTGGCCGGAAATTCTCGATGCGGAGGGCACGGCGACTCCGGAATTTTACGAGAAGGTCAACGTCGCCTGTTATCCCCCGGAAGCCGATTTTCTCGTGCACAGCGTCAAAACGCCCGAGGCGGTGACGGATTATGCCGAGTATGTGAAGCGCCGCGAAACCTACGACCTCACCAAGGCGAACTATTCGGTGTTCCGCCGCTGGCCGGAAGCGGCGACGCCTTCCGGCTGAGTTGGGCGCAGGGGAGACTTTCAACCCGCCGGTGCAAACCGGCGGGTTTTTTATTTTCCATCCGGGCCCGGATGGTCTCTGGTGCGGACTGGTCCGACACCCCGATTCCCATGTCCCCGATTTTTTTATTTGAACTGAATGCGGCCGAATCGATTTTTGCGCCGTTTCACGATGCCGCCGTGTCGGCCAGTTTGCCACTGACGGTTACGCCGGACAGAGCGACGGATTTTCGCCGGGAATGCATGTGGGACAGCACGAAGGTGCGCTGGGATGAGTGTCCGGCGGGGGTCCGCGCGGGGTCGGTCGCCCTGCCGCTGGGAACACTGCCGGCGCGGTTCGACCATTATGTGTTTTGTATCGTCCTCCCCCGGGAGGTGACGGTGGAGTTTTTCGCGAAGGTGGCGACCGAGTGGATTGCTTTGGGTGCCCCGGTGGGCGGGCATGCCGGACGCATGGAGATCACCCTCCCGATAGCGGGTGAGGCCACGGCGTTGCGGGCGGATTTTACCGCGCATCAGTCCGGTGCGCAGATCTTGAGCCTGCAATGGTGGGGAGTGGCGGAGGCGGGCTTGTTGAAGCGCTTGCAGGAGGCCCGGCCGCGCTATGATGCACAATGGGCAGGGCTGGTCTTGCCCAAGGCGGCTTGGCCGGAAATCAAATTTGCGCGCGGGTTGTTGTTTGCGGAGACGGATTTGCCGGCGTTGCGCCAACGGGCGGAGCACGGTTTATGGGCCGGCCATTTTCAGCTGCTGGAGGAGCGGGCCCGCGCGTCGCTGTCGCGTCAACCCGAGACCGAGATCGGTGATTATGTGCCGTGGTCGGATTATCGTTATCTGCGGGAACGCGAACACGGATTCGAATCCTGGACGGCTGAGCCGGTCCTGTGTGCACTCGTCGGCCTCGTGCGCAATGACTCCGTGCTCATTCAGCACGCTTTGCGTTACCTGATGTGTTTCGTGCACACCCGGCATTGGTGTCAGTCGGCCGAGAGCCGGTCCCGTGGGTCGACCTGGGATCAGCGTTGTTTTCTCGAGGAAATGTCCACCACGACCTGTGCGTTGCTCTACGACTGGTTATATTTTGCGCTGACCGACCGGGCACGGGATCTCGTGCGCGTGGCAATTTGGGACAAAGGGCTCAGCATCCTGCAACGTGACATGGTGAAGTGGGAGTATGTTTACACGATCAACCAAGGGCCGTGGTTTTGCCGCGCCCGAATCATGGGCGGGTTGGTGCTCGAGTCGGCGTGGCCGCGGACGCGCGCTTATGTCGAGCAGGCTTACGCCGACATGCAGGAGGGGATGCGGAGTTACATACTGCCTGATGGCGGCGTGGACGAAGGGGTGGGCTACTTCAGCGTTACGCTGCAGGCGGTGCTGCCAGCGTTGCTGGCCTATGCGCGGGTGCGCGCCAAACCGATCCACGATGTGTTGCCGGAGCGGCTGGCCAAGAGCGGCCATTTTGTAGCGGTCATGTCGGCGATGAGTCCGGGCGGCGTGCTCATGGACGGGGATAACTCCAATGACCGTTTCACCGGGGACACGATCGCGATGCTGGCCGGGCTGTATCCCGAGGATGTCTACCCGCAGATCGCCCGGGCGACCCTGTTGCAAATGCGCGGAGCCACCTACTACCGGCAATACATGGTGGATGGTCCCTTTGCCTTCATCGCCGCGCCGGACGCATTGCCCGAACCGCGCTGCATTGTGCCGGTTTTCGGCCAGTTGCCGGATACCGGTCAACTCACCAGTCGGCGCGAAGTCTCACCGGGGCGCACGGTGCGCCTGCACCTGAGCGGTTGCAAAGCGCGGGCCAGCCACACGCATTTCGACAAAGGCGCCTTTACGCTGGAACTGGATGATCGGCCGGTGCTGATCGATCGCGGCATGATTCGCTATGATGATCTGCGCGGCTTTGCGCTGAAGCGCACGGAGCTGCACAACGTGCTGGCACCGCTGCGGGCCGACGGGGTGGCGATCGGCCAGTCCGGGGCGGAAGTGGCCGTGATTCCCACCGGGAGCGGAGATGAGCGGCGATTACAGGCCGGCATCGATCTGGCGCATGTGTGGCGAGAGGTGATGCACAGTTGCCGGCGCGAGCTCGTGGCGGAGGAACCGGTGGCCTTCACCGTGCGCGACCGGGGCGAATTGCGGGAGGCACTGGCGCTCGTGTTCAATCTTCACACCCGCGAGCCGTGGCAGATCCACGCGGGAGAGCGGCGGGCGGAATTGGCGGTCGCGGGCTGGAAGCTAACGCTGCAAGCCGACTGGTGCGACGAGTTGCGCCAAGCGCAGCATCTCATCGATCACCGGCTGGAGCCGGTCTGGCATCTGCAATGCCGGGCGGGGGCGCGCCGAAAGTTTGATTTTGAGACGCGGTTCACCTGCACGCCCCTGTGAGCCATGCCGGGCAATTTCCGCGGTTAAACCCCCTTATTTGGGTTGCGCCAAAACCTCCGCCACGACGGGGGCCAGTTCCTCCCATTCAATGCTGGTTTGCCGACCTTCGTCGAATTGTTGCAGCACCCAAGCCTGCAGGCGCTGCACGCGGGGATCGTCCTTCAAGAGTTCCAGCTTGAGGTGCTGGCGGAGCAGAAAAATGATACCGGCGAGTCCGGAGTCTTTGGTCAGGGAAACTTCGAGCGGGCGGCCCAGTAATTGGGGCACATCGAAGGGGGCATACATCCACCAGAATTTGTTCAGTCCGTCGGCATGGATGCCGGCGCGCGTGCGATGGGCGTCGCGGCCATAGAGCGGATATTTGGGCGGCAGGCCATGGCCGATCGATGCGTAGAATTCCGTCAGTGCGTTCAAGGCCGTGAAGTCGGGCCGTGGGGCGGGAAAATAGCCCATGCCGATCAGGTGCAGCAGGACGGCTTCGAGCGGGGCGTTGCCGGTGCGTTCGCCTTTGCCGAGCAGGGTGCCGTTGATGGCGCCGCACCCGGCGCGAACCGCGGCGAGGCAATTGGGCATGATCATCCACGTGTCATTATGCGGGTGAAACTCGAGGTCCTCGGCGGCGAGGCCTTGGGCCCGGAGGCGGGCAAAGATTTTGGGCACACTGCGGGGCGCGGCGACATCGTCATAGGGCAGGCCCACACCCATGGTATCGCAGACGCGGAATTTGGGCCGCAACGCGGCCGGATACTTCGCCGCGGTGGCTTGCACGGCGTCCACAAACCAACTGATGACGTCTAGCGGGGCGCGGGTGGCGTCTTCCAAGTGCAACCGCGGACGAATCCCGGATTCCAAAGTGGTGCGCACGGCCGTGAGGTAGTGCTCGACCGCGGCGCGCCGGCCGCCGGGAGTGAACTTATGAAACGTGTGGTAGTCGGAGATCGAGGCGAGCATCCCGGTCTCGCGCACGCCAAGGGTTCGGATGAGTGCGACATCCTTGATGGTGGCGCGAATCCAGGTCGTGGGCTCGATCGGGCTGCCGCCGCGCCAACGTTCGAGCGCCCCGGTGAGGGCTTCACGATCAGCGGGCCGGTAGACAAAAAACTCGGCCTGACGCACCGCCCCAGAGCGTCCGGTGAAGGCGCACATCAGCTCGTAGAGGTGCAGACTTTGCGTGGCGGTCAGTGGGAGGCCGCCTTGCTGGCCGTCACGGTGGGTCGTTTCGGTGGTCCAGACCCCGGCCGGCAGAGTGGGTGGGCGCCGGGTCCAGTCGTAAACTGGAAAGTCCGTGCGAGGAAACGCGGACTCAACATAATCGGGTCCGGCATCGGCGAGGAGGAGCTCAGGCTTGGTCGAAGTCATGGTCATGCAGGAAAGCGTAAAGCGGGTAGCGCCCCGCATCAGGGGAGGCCGGCAGGCCAGCCGTGCGCCAGCGCCCGGCAATCAGCCGCAGCGCATCGGCACCGGAGCGCTGTTGTTTTTGGGCGCAGCGGATGAAGCGGTCGGCGAGGGTGAGCAGTTCGCGTTCGCCTGGGCTGCGGGGAAACGGGCCGGGCGCGACTTTCGTGCCGCCGCGGCGGTGGTGCGTGAGCAAACCTTCGCGGCCCAGCTCGCGATAAACGGCGGCGATGGTGTTGGGGTTGAGGGTCAGCTCGGCGGCGAGGGCTTTCACCGTCGGCAAGGTGTGATGGGCGCGGAAGGTGCCGGTGCGGATGGCCAAGCGCAGTTGTGACTTTAGCTGTTCGGCGGGAGTCAGTGGCCACGTGCGATCGATTTTCATCAGCACCATTCTGGCGCGAGTTAAGGGCGTGAAGCGAAAGCGGCGCGAAGGAAAACTGACGATATGAACTAGTCTGCTAGTTCATATGGGTGGATTTACTATGCGCGGGTGGTTGGCCGCCGGTGGCCCAATCACTGGCACGGGGGCTCAGGCCCCAAGGCGTTCATGAAGCGATCCCAACCGACCGCGCCCACTTCCCGCTTATTTCGTCGCGGCTTTCTCTGCCTGCATCTGGGCGCGCTCGGTTTCGTCGAGCCGGCCGTCATGGTTAGCGTCGTAGCGGGCGAGCTCCTCTTTGGTCGTGAGCAGGTCGAGGGTCTTTGCCTTGGTGGTGTGTGCGGCTGCCTTGGTGGCCTCCACGGTTTTATCCGCGGCTTTGAGCGTGGCTTCTTTGGTGGCCACGTAGGCTTCGCCGGATTTCTCTTTGGTTACGGCGTAAGCGGCTTGGGATTTTTCCTTGGTGATCTCGGCGGCATGCTTGGTCGCCTCGACCGTCTTGTCGTAGGCTTTGACGGAGCCGGCCTTGGTGGCGGTGCCGAGCTCCACGGCTTTTTTCTGTGTGGCCTTGGCCGCCATTTCCGCGGCCGCGGCAACGTCGGCGGCGGTTTCCTTGAGGGCTGCACGCGCTTGCTCGATTTTGCCCTTTTCTCCGGCATGGGCGATGCCGGTGGCAAGAATGAGGGCGAGGCTGGGGAGGAGGCGGCTTTTCATGTTGAAGGAGGAGAGGAGCTTTGCGCGAAGCTTGCGGGTGGCCTGAAAATAAACGAGCTTTCCCGCATGACAACGCCCTCCGCCTACACGCCGCGCGAGGAGCTGGCCAACAGCCTGACGCATGCGGTGGGGATCGCGCTGAGCGTGGCGGGTCTGGTGCTGATGGTGGTGTTTTCCTCCCGGTATGGCGATGCGTGGCATGTGGTGAGCACGGCGGTTTTCGGCGTCAGTCTGATCGCGCTCTACACGGCCTCGACGCTCTACCACACCTTTCGCGATGCCGCTTGGAAGCAGCTGCTGCGCAAGTTCGATCACGCGGCGATTTTTCTGCTCATCGCCGGCAGCTACACGCCGTTCCTGCTCGTGAGCCTGCGCGGGCCGTGGGGTTGGAGTCTGCTTGGCGTGGTGTGGGGCTTGGCCGCAGTCGGGATTGCGCTAAAATTCTGGTTCGCCGGACGCTTTCGCGTTATCTCAACCCTGATCTATCTCGGGATGGGCTGGTTAGTGTTGATCGCCTTCAAGCCGCTGCTGGCCGCATTGCCCCGGGCGGGATTCATCTGGTTGCTGGCGGGCGGAGCATGCTATTCGGCGGGCACGATTTTCTATCTCTGGAAGCGCCTGCCCTATCATCATGCTGTGTGGCACCTGTTCGTGCTGGGCGGCAGCGTCTGCCACTGGGTGGCGGTGTTCGGTTACGTGGTGCCGCGGGCGTGAAGGCCGGTTCTTTTTCTCTTATGCCGATGAAAATAAAATATCTCCTCACGCTGGGCGGTTTCGCCCTCTTGCTCGCGGGCTTGCATGCCGCACCGGTGACCGGGTCATCCGGCCTGACAGGGAAATGGATCCTTGATGTCGCGCACAGCACACCCATCCGCCCCTGGGATCACGCAACAATCGGCATCGCGGTGAACGCGACTACGGTGGTCATTACCCGCGACCTGGCTTGGGGCCGGGACCGCCGTGTGGCCGATACGACTACCGTGGTCCCGGATGGGAAAACTGCCACCGCCAACCCGGTCGGCTACTGGCTCGATACGTGGTATACCAACGTCTACATTGGCGGCGACCACCAGAAGCACGTGACCGGCGAGTGGCTGGACGGCGGCCGCGTGCTCAAGCTCGAGACCAACCTGATGCTGGAAGCGCAGCAAGGTGATCATCCGGTGACGATTCATTCCGAATACCGGCTATCACCCGACGGCCGCACGCTCCGCCTCTTCGAGCTGCGTTCCACGCGCGACCAAGCCCTCGTCTATGTCTTCAACCGTGAGTGAGCCCACACCATGAAACCCAAATTTAAAATTTTCGCCCTGCTGTCGGTGTTCTCCGTTCTGGTCGTTCCGGCCTTGCGCGCCATCCCGGGCATTCCCGGTCCGGCGCCGAAAGAGGCCTGGATCATTCCGGTCGCAAACAACTGGGAACTGAAGGGCAAACTGCCCGTGCAGCTCATGCTCATCAGCCTGCAGGGCCTCGCCAACACCGATGCGCCCCGGGTCTTCATCGAATATCCCCCGGAGTGGCATTTTCATGATTTCATCCCGGTGAAGGATTTTTATGCCAGCCACTACGGCATCAAGTTCACCCGTTTGGAGACACCGGACGCAGCTCTTGATGCGCTCGGTTCCTTCGCCAAGGGCTATGTGGTCTGGGACCAGAACGTCCGCGCCTCGATCAACGTGGCGCTGACGGTGGCCGGCCTGGAGCGTGGCGTGGTGATTGACGAAAGCCTCATTCCGCTCGTCGAGCAGCACGGGCTGAAAAAACTCGCGGACTTCCGTGGCCAGTTTGCAGGCCAGAGCGACATCCAGATTTACCAATGGGCCTACGACCAGTATTGGGATCGGTGCAGTCGCGACTATCTCATTTGGATGGGCGGCGTGGCGGGCACGGTGATGGAGCCGGGGGTGGCGGATCTGGCCATTGCGACCAAGGCGTTTGTCACGGACCTCTCCGCCAACCCGAAGGACAAGGAGGAAATGGTGCTCCACCGGAAATTACTGGAGCAGGTGAAGCCGACCGCTTGGATCATCGGCTGGCACTCCTACGCGAAGGACACCGAGGGGCAGTGGGTCACGCTCACGTCCAGCTACGGCTTGAAGGTCATGGGCCTGAACTCGTTTCCCAACGCGACCTTCATGAGCCAGATCGACTTCTCGCCCGAATTTAAGTTCACCAACAACAACCACGTCACGCGGGAGCAGACGCTCACCGCCGAACCCAAGGTTTACCTCTGTCTTGTGCAATCCGACAGCATGGGCATCGGGGCGTGGACGGAGCCCGAGCGCGGACAGATTCCTTACAACTGGGAGGTCGGCGTGGACGGGGCGCAGTGGTATCCCGGGCCGATGGAAATGTTCGTCCGCGACAAGACGCCCAACGACTTCTTTATCGGCGGCCAGTCGGGCTACATGTATCCCATGGCCGTGCCGCACGACAAGTTTCCCGGCGTCATGCAGGAGATGAACGAGCGGATGCCCAAGCTGGAGATGCACACCGTCACGATCATGGATCACACCGACCGCGGCATCCCCATCGGCTACTTCGACCTGTCGAAGCGCACAGTGGACGAATATTATGCCAACGTGCCCGACGCCATCGGCTTCATCAACGGCTATGCGGCGGCGCACACTTACGATCTGCGCAACGGCCAGGCGTTCATGTCCTACGATTACTACCTCGACGAACATCGGCCCGAGGTGGATGCGGTGGCGGACCTGAACGAACTGATGCGACTCAACCCGAAGCGGCCCTACTACCTGCTCGTTCACGTGCGTGAGTCCAACAGTATCAAGCGCGTCATCAGCATCATCAATCAACTCGCGGAAAAACCCGAGGTCGTGCCTCTCGATACCTTCCTGAAACTCGCGGCGAGCAACCAGACATTCAAGACCCGCTACAAGGACGAACGCCCGGGCGGTCAGGCGTGGGACGCACAAACGCAGTGATGCTTGCGGCGCGGCGCGCTGCCCGGCTGGGATTGATTGCAGGCGAGCTCACCGGTTCAGCCAGACGATCGCGGTGTTGAGGACGGTCGCGAAGGTCACCCAACCGAGGTAGGGCAGCCACAAGATGCCCGCGATGCGGTCAATGCGCCAGAAGGCGCGCTGAATGACCGCCAAGGCCAGCCAGAGGACCGCAATTTCAACCAAGGCCCACGCGGGTTTTTGCAGACCAAAGAACAACACCGACCAGAGTGCGTTGAGCCCCAATTGCGCAAAAAACAGGCCCAAGGCCCTGCTGGTATCGGCTTGATCCCGTTTGCGCCAGATCCGCCACGCCGCGATGCTCATCAGCGTGTAGAGCAAGGTCCATGCGGGTCCAAATACCCACGCGGGTGGATTCCAGGCCGGCTTGTGCAGCAGGGGATACCAAGTGCGCACACTTTCTGCGGTAGCGTAGCCACCGATCGCCGCGGAGGAAAAAGCCACAGCGAGAAAACCCAACAAGGTCAGCCCATCGCGGGTGCGCGGGGAAAGCGGAGTGGTCATGGTATTGAGGAAGGAAGATTGATCGCGCCGCCGGCTAGTTTGACGAGAAAGCGTGCCGCGATGGCTGCGCGTTCGGTCAGGCTGGAAATGCGGATGAACTCGCGCTCGCTGTGCAGGCCGTCACCTACCGGGCCGAGTCCGTCGAGATTCGGCAGACCGGCGGAGGAGAGGATGTTGCCATCCGAGCCGCCGCCCACGTGCTGCCAGTCGAGCGTGACGCCAAATTCACCGGCGCACTTCCGCCATTCCATAAACATGGCGGCTTCGGCTGGAGTCTCGACCTTGGGGCCGCGGTTGAAGCGGCCCGAGATGACGGCATGGTAACCTTCGCGGGCGTTGAGCGGGGTGATGACCTGCTCGAGGCCCGCGATAAAACGGTGGTCATCGCCGGCATGGGTGATGCGGGCGTTGATTTCGGCGGAGGCGAGGTCGGGCACGATGTTGACCGTGCCGCCGCCGGTGATGCGGCCAATGTTGACCATCACGCCGGGCAGGTCGCGGCCGAGTGCATCGACCTGTGGCAACAGTTCGCAGAGGGCGAGGATGGCGTTGCGGCCCGCGGCAGGGTCGCGGCCAGCGTGGGCCGCGCGGCCGTGGACCGTAAGGGTGAAGATGCCGGTGCCCTTGCGCGATTTCACAAGATCGCCGTTGTTGCGCGCGGGTTCGAACACGAGGGCGAAGCGGTGGCGCTTGGCCGCTGCGGTGAGGAGGGGTTCGGTGCCCTGCGAGCCGATCTCTTCGTCGGGACCGAGAATGATTTCGAAGCCGAGTTCGTTTGCCTGCGGGCTTTGGGCAAAGGCGTGCAAGGTGGCGAGCATCACGACGAGTCCGCCCTTCATGTCGGCGACGCCGGGGCCGCGCAGCGTGTCGGGGTCGAGCAAAGTGCAGGACTGGAAAGGATGATTGGCCTCGTAAACCGTGTCGTAGTGTCCGCTGAGCAGGAGTTGACGCGCGGCGTTCGGTCGAATGCGGATATGCAGCGCCTGAGCCGGTGTGCCCTCGAGCGGCACTGAGTCAACCACGGCGCCGGGGAGGGTAGAGAATTCCGCGGCGAGCAACTGCCGCATGGCGTCAAGTCCGGCGAAATTTCCGCTACCGGAGTTCTGGTTACACCAGCAGATGAGCAGATCGCGGAGAGCGTCGGGGGTCATGTGTAATTTGTAGTGAATGAATCAGGAAGTGGTCAAATGGACCTTGCGAATGATGTCGGTGGGTGGGCCGGGCGCTCCGCCGCCCGGCTGGTATGAGTAGCGGTGATTCAGTGAAATGCCGCGTGCGGAGCGCACAGCCCATCCGATCATATGCCGCCAAACGGCTCATGTATTAATCGGCTTACCCGGCTCGTAAAACCAAGGCCAGTCTTCGGCATGGTCACATAGATTTTTTACCACGGGATTCTGGTGAATGTAATAGGCCTTAAGCTCGAACTCACGAGGATCGCGGATACGATGATCGAAGTAGCCCTCCTGCCATCTAATTTTGGTGTGACTGGCATGATAATGTTTCCACTCGCCGATGATGCGCGACATGGCTTCGTGTCGAGGAAATGAAATCAAAGTGTGGAGATGATCGGGCATGAGAAGGAACAAATGGCACCACCAGCGTTGGTGAGCGTGATAGAGATTGGCAGAATCCAGCAGAGTCATACCCACGAGTGGACTCGTCAGGCCCGCTTCGGTGAATTGAGGCTGATCACAGCGAATGCGGATGTGAAAGGTTTCTCCGACTGCAAGCCAGCCAGGGGTGCGATGATGTAGCTTGAGCTTCGGGGAAAAAGCATCGGCCATGTGTGTGAGTATGCACCACGCTTCGGAGAGTCAAATAATGGTGGGGTAGGTGCTCAGTTGTTTGGATGAATTGAGATGGCGTGAATGCCGCGCGCGGAGCGCACGGCCCACCTTCACCGTTTCGCCTTCGGTCGCGGGCCGCATTTCGACCAGTCCCACGGCTTGAAGCCGAGTTTCAGGGCGGGGGAGTTTTTGGCGAGGCGCCAGGTTTTGCGGCCTTCGGTGAGCTTGGGGTCGGCGACGACCGAGAGCGAATCGTGGCCGGCTTTTTTCCAGGCGGTCCAGCTCACGCGGAGCGGGGCCCCGGGTGTGCCGCTGCGGGGATTGCCACTGTCGGGCAATTTGCCGCCGGGCGACCAGAAGCAATTGGCGTTGGAGACGAGCGCACCGTGGGCGATGTTGCCCTTGTAGCCGCCGCAGAACAACCGGGCGCTCGGGCCGATCACGATGTTGTTGAAATAATTGGCGCTCCACTGGCCGGGTTCGATGCGGGAAACGGAGGTCAGCGCATTCTGGCCGCGCGCAAAAATATTGTGCCGCACGACATTCTCGCGCGCGAAGTGGATGTTAAACGGGGCGTCCTTGGTGTCGTGCACGAGGTTGTGCTCGATGAGCAGATGCGAGGTGCCTTCGTCGAGGTAGATGCCCCAGCCGCCGTAATCCTGCGACCAGATATGGTGGAGGTGATTGCCGCGCACGACCGTGCCGGGCTGCACGCCGAGCGTGTAGATGCCGCCCATGTCGCTAAGGATCCCGGTGCCGATGTCGTGGATGAGATTGTGCTCGATGCGATTATTGCGCGACGGGGTTTCACGGTAGCCCCAGGTCCAGCCGGTGGAGATACCGGTGTAACACGCGTGGTGGATGTGGTTGTGGGCGACGTTGCAGTCGAAGGCATGCCCGAGGAAGACGCCCACGCCTTGATGGAAAATCCGGCCGATGTGATGGATCGTGTTGTCGGTGATCGTGAGATGACCGGTGCGGCCGTCGAGGTGTCCGTCCATGTCGGTGCCGCCGCCGCGGATGCCGCCGGCCCCGAGATCGTGCAGGTGGTTGCCCACCGCGGTGCAATTGCGGCAGCCCTCGTCGAACTCGAGGCCGTAGAGACCAACGTGTTCGATCGTGCAATCGCGCACCGCGCAGTCGCGGGCGGCCCGAAACTTGAGTGCGCCCGGGACGACGTGGGCGGCCTGCACGCTGCCGCCAATGGGCTGCTCCTTGCCAAAGGTTTCGGCTTGGTGGAAGGGCGGCAATTGGGCGAGCGGTGAAAACCAGTCGCCGTGCCGGAAGGTCAGCCCGGTGAACTCCAGCCCGCGCAGATGCGGTGTGGCATGAGCATCGCAGGCCTCGATCGAGTCGTTGAAAAACTGGCCGCTGGCGTGAATGAAGGAGTGGAGGCGCGGTGCATGGATGACGGTGTTGGCCGGAGTTTCGCCGGGGCGAGGCAGGTAATAGAGCCGGCCGGTCTCGCGGTTGAGATACCATTCTCCGGGTTCAGTCAGCGCCTCGAAGAGATTGTCCACGTAGTAGCGGGCGAGGGCGCGATTGCCATAAGCGGCGGCGAAGGCCTCGTAGAGATTGAAGGCGGAACGGCGGGCAAAGCGCAGCCAGCCGGTGCTTGGATTGAACGACGGCTGCGGGAGGCGCTCTTCGATCCAATAGTGCAGCACGACAAATTCCGCGTCAGGCAACGAGGCCCAGTTTTGCACGTCGCCGGGCTTGGGCTGAAACGTGTCGCTGCCGGCGAAGAGTCCGGTCGCCGCGGGGTGCTTGATGGCGCCGATATGGAAGACGTTCTTGGCGGATTTTTCGTCGGGCGAAAATTTGGGCAACCGGGCGCGGGGCGCACGGCGGCCGTTGACGAAGAGCGAGCGAAAATTCCATTTGTCTGCCGCCACGTCGGGCAGGTCGAGCGTCCACTCGGTGCGGCCGTTGCGCTCGCCGACTTTCCAGCCGGCGAGTGGTTCGCCGCCATCGAAGACCGGCTTGGCGCGGGGCGCGGCCTGATAATGGGTGTGCGAGTCGTGCTGGTTAAACGCCACGGTCTCGGTCAGGGCATACCGGCCGTCGTGCACGAGGACCGTGACGGGACCGGTGATTTTACCGGCGGTGCGGAGGGCGCGGAGATTGTCGCGGGCACCGGCGAGGGTGGCCCACGGACCGTTGCGGCGGTTGCGGGCAGGGGCCGCGAGGCGGCCGGTCCATTGATCGTTACCTTGGGGCGAGAGGTGAAAAACTTGCATGGAGAGCACCGCGAGCGAAACGGGCGGTCACCCCGCTGGCGAAAGGAAAATCGCGGGGAATACAGGTAGGAGGATTTTGCAACCGGGAGCGCGGGCCGCTGGCCCGCTCAGTCGAGGCCATACATTTAACCACGGATAGCACGGAGCAAACCGGATAACAGCACAGGCCTTTGCCGTTTGGGTTTTCACACCAAGAACGTGAAAAGCGGCACCATGATAATGCGGGCCAGCGGCCCGCGCTCCCGGGAGACAAACTAGACGACGTGATGGTGCGGTGAGATCACCGCTTCCATCCGGTAACCGTCGGGATCGAAGACGAAGGCAGCGTAGTAGTTTTTGCCGTATTCTGGGTTAAGCCCGGAGCCGCCATTGTCGGTGCCGCCATTGGCCAAGGCTGCACGATGAAAGGCGTCGATCGCGGCGTGGGAGCGGCCGATGAATGCGAGGTGAAAGCCATCACCCGACATGATTTTATCGTCGGGCCGGTGGCGGATGGAAAAGATGTCGCCGTTGTCGATGAAGCCCCAGCCGATGACTTCGGGAAAATCGACGGTGCGCTTGTAACCGAGTTCACCGAGGGCGGCTTCGTAAAAAGCGGCGGAGCGTTGGAGATCGGTGACGGGAAGGGAGAGATGATGGATCATGGGATCTGGGAGCGCGGGCCGCTGGCCCGCATAGGTTAAAACTGCGGGCGGGCCGCCCGCGCTCCCGGGGAGCACACGGTATTAGCTCTAGGCTCACGGCTTGAAGACGACTTTGGGTGCAGAGCCATAACAGCACGGATTTAGAGAAGACTAGGTAGCGGGTAGTGTTTGAGCGTCATCCCGCCAAACATAAAGAACATCGGGTTCTCGCTCTTCATTGTTTGCTCCATCTGTCAGCCTTTCGATGCAGAAACCATGCTTTTCGTAAAATTGTCGTGCCGGTTGATTGCATTGAAAGGTCCAGAGTTGGAGTGCGGGGTTTGAGCGTTGGGCAACAGCCAGTAGTTGGGCGCCAAGGCCACGCCGTTGGTGATCGGGGTGAAGGTAGAACTGATCGATCCAGCCTGGCCGGAAAGCGATGAAACCAGCCACGGTGGCGGATTGCTCGATCAGCCAGATCTCAGCGTTGGGAAACACGATATGCGTGTAGAAAGCCAAATCTTCCTCGGGCGTATGCAGCACCGGCATGTGCGGCATGGCTTTGAAAAAGGCATGCCGATGAATCCGAGCGATGGCTGGAAGGTCTTCAGTAATAGCTCGGCGAACCGTGGGCATGCGCGGTTACGGCTGCGGGCGGGCCGCCCGCGCTCCCGGAGGCCGCACGCCGCACTTCGACCAGTCCCACGGCTTGAAGCCGAGTTTCAGAGCGGGGGAATTTTTGCCGAGGCTCCAGTTTTTTTTGCCTTCAGAGAGTTTGGGGTCGGCGATTACGGAGAGTTGGTCGTGGCCGGTCTTCTGCCACTGCGCGAAGGTGTATTTGGCGGGGTAGCCGTGCTTGAGATGCGTCTCGGGATTGGTGCTGGGCGGGAGTTTGCCGCCGGGAGCCCAAAAACAGTTGGCGTTGGCGATGAGCGCGCCGGTGGCGATTTCGCCCTGATAACCGCTGCGGTAGAGAGTCGCACTGGGACCGAGGACGATGTTGTGCGTGAAGTTCGCGCTGTAGTGGTCGGGGTCGGTGCGGTAAACGGAAACAAGAGCGTGCTGGCCGCGGGCAAAGATGTTGTGCCGGACGATGTTTTCGTGGCCGTAGTGGATGTTGAACGGCGCGTCCTTGGTGTCATGCACGAGGTTGTGCTCGACGACGATGTAGGAGGCGCCCTCGTCGAGATAGACGCCCCAGCCTCCGTAGTCGTGCGACCAGATGTGGTGCAGATGGTTGCCGCGCAGGATGGTGCCGGGTTGGATGCCGAGCGTGTAGATGCCGCCCATGTCGCTGAGGATGCCGGCGCCGATGTGATGGATGAGATTGGCCTCGACGCGATTGTTGCAGGTGATCGTGTCGCGGAATCCCCAGGTCCAGCCGAGCGAGATGCCGGTGTAGCAGGTGTCGTGGATGTGGTTGTGTGCGATGACGCAATCGGCGGCATTCGTGAGCAACACGCCGATGCCTTGGTGAAAGATGCGGCCGATGTGGTGGATGTGATTGTCGGTGACCGTGAGATTGCCGGTGCGACGCTCGCCGAGACCGTCGAGGTCGGCCCCGCCGGTGCGGATGCCGCCGGCGCCGAGGTCATGCAGTTCATTGCCGACCGCAGAGCAGTCGCGGCAACCGTGGCCAAATTCCAAAGCGTAAAGTCCGACGCGCTCGATGGTGCAATCACGCACGGCGCAATCGCGGGCGGCGCGGAAGAGCACGGCGCCGGGCACGGCGATGGCGGCCTGCACACTGCCGCCGATGGGGAGATCGTTGCCCTCGAGCGTGTCGTGCGAGGGGAGGTGTTTTTCCGCGAGTGGGGAAAACCAGTCGCCGTGCCGGAAAGTGAGCCCCACGAATTCGAGGCCGCGGACGTGCTTGGTGCCGTGGACATCGATGCGGGCGCCGGATTCGCCGAAGACGCTGCCGATGGCGCGGATGAAGGAATGCAGACGCGGGGCGAAGATTTCCGTGTTGGCCGGGTTTTCGCCGGGGCGGGGTAGGTAGTAAAGCCGGCCGGTTTCGCGGCTGAGATACCATTCACCGGGTTCGGTGAGCGCCTCGAATAGATTGTCGATGTAGTAGCGGGCGTGGTCGCGCGTGCCGTCGGGCTTGAGGTGGCCCTCGTAATAGCAAAAGGCCGCGCGGCGGGCGAAGCTCACCCAGCCGGTGCGCGGGTTGAGGGCGGGCTTGGGCAGGCGCTCTTCAATCCAGTAGTGCAGCAGCACAAATTCGGCGTCGGGCAGCGAGGCCCAATCGGGCGAGACGTCGCCGGATTTGGGTTTGAAGGTGTCGCGACCTTGGCCGAGATCGGTCTTTTCGGGTTCGAGCATTTCGCCCACGCGCAGGACCTTTTGGCCGCCGGTGGTGTCGGGCGTGAACTTCGGGAAACGGGCGCGAGGGGCCCGGCGGCCGTTGACGAAAAGTGAGCGGAAGTAGCGCTTGCCCTTCACCACGTCGGGCAGGTCGAGCGTCCACTCGGTGCGGCCGTTGCGCTCGCCGACTTTCCAGCCGGTGAGTAGCTCACCGCCGTCGAAGACGGGGGCGGCGCCGGGGGCGGCGAG
>JAGNQV010000223.1 GCA_017988885.1 Opitutaceae bacterium
GCTGGGAGCTGCACCGTGATCCCGAAACCCGCAATGCCGTGAAGGGGCGCATCGGCGAATCCATCTACCTGGGCGAGGTGGCGCAGTATGATTTTGTCACCGCCAACGGCACCAAGCTGAAGATTTTTGAGCGCAACCCGCGCTTTGTGGACGGTTCGGCCCGGGGCGAGCTGTTTGCCACGGTCGAGCCCGAAGATGTCGTGGTGCTGACCGACTAAGCTGCGCCATGCTGAAACGGGCGCTCATCATATTGGCCTTGGTTGCCACGGTGGCGCTGCCGTTTGCGCTGCGACCGAAGTCAGTGGTAGTGGCGCAGGCCGATGATGCACTGGTCATCGTCACCCCGCACAACGAGGCCATCCGCTACGAGTATGGGCGGGCCTTCAAAGAGTGGTATCAGGCACGCACCGGTCGCACCGTCGCCATCGATTGGCGCGTATTGGGCGGCACGAGTGAAATCGCGCGATTTCTCGACGGCGAATACATCACGGCGTTTGAAAACCTCTGGGTGAACCGACTCGGCAAGCCGTGGAGCACAGAAATCCAGGCCGGCTCGCAGAATGGCCGGCTGGCCAAGGATGCGCCGGCCATCGTGCAGGAAGCGCGGGCGGCGTTTCTCGCATCGGATGTGGGTTGTGGCATCGATCTGTTTTTTGGCGGCGGCACCTATGACTTTGCCAAACAGGCGACGGCGGGCCGGTTCATTCCGACGCAGGTGTTGAAGCAGCATCCGGAGTGGTTCACGGACGAGGTGATTCCACTGCACTATGCCGGCGAAGAGTATTGGGATAAAGATGGGTTATGGATTGGCTGCGTGCTGAGTTCTTACGGCATCATCTACAACCGCGATGCCCTGCAACGGTTGGGCGTGAAGGTGATTCCGCAGCATTGGAGCTCGCTGACGGATCCGCGTTACGATGGCGAAGTCGCGCTGTGTGATCCGACGAAAAGCGGCTCGATTGCGAAGGCTTTTGAAAACGTCATCCAGCAGCGCATGCAGCAACGGTTCAAGGCGCTGCAAGCGGCCGCAACAGGGCTGGCACCGAAAGAACTGGAGGCCCGGGCGGTGCGCGAGGGCTGGATCGAGGGGTTGCAGGCGCTGCAACTGATCGGCGCCAATGCCCGCTACTTTACCGATAGCTCGCAAAAGCCGCCGATTGATGTGTCCACGGGCAATTGCGCGGTGGGCATGTGCATCGATTTCTACGGCCGGGCCCAGGCCGAGGCGGCGATGCGGCGCAGTGGGACGGAGCGGCTGGGTTATGTTTCGCCGCCGGGCGGCACGGTGAGCTCAGTGGACCCGATCGGGATATTGCGGGGCGCACAACACAAGGATGTCGCGGAGGCCTTCATCGAATTTGTGCTTTCAATGGATGGGCAACGACTGTGGAACCAGAAGCCGGGCACACCGGGCGGCCCTGAGCGGTATGCCTTGCGCCGTTTGCCCGTGCGAAAGGATTATTACGCGCACGACGAATGGAGCGCCTATCGCAGCGATCCCGACGCCAATCCGTTTGCGCAAACGGATCCACTGATATATCGGTCGGAATGGTCCGGGGGGATTTTTCGCGAGATGGCGTTTATCATCCGCGTGATGTGCCTCGACACTCATGACGAATTGCGCGCGGCGTGGCGGGCGGTCAACCGGGCCCCGGAGCCGGTGCGGTCCCAGGCGTTGGCGGTGATGCAGGATCTGTCCGTCATTGCGTATGACCGGGCGAACCACGAAATCAAAAAGGCGCTGGGTTCGCGCAACAAGGTGGATGAAATCCGCATGGCCAACGAACTCGGTGCGGTATTTCGTGCCCAATATCGCAAGGCCGCTGAAATCGCGGAAGCGGGTGGGCGGTAGGCGGGTGACTCAGGTCAGCGCCTGGATCTCTGCCAGGTAGGCCGATTGGTCGGCGGCTTTGAAAAATGAAGTGCCGGCGACAAAGGTGTCGGCACCAGCCTGGCGGCAGTCGCGGGCATTGCCGCGATCGATTCCGCCATCGACTTCGAGCCGCCAGGTGTAACCGCGCTCACGGCGCCAAGCGTCCAACTGAACGAGCTTGGGCAGCATCGCAGGGCGAAAAAGTTGCCCGCCGAAGCCGGGCTGAACTGTCATGACGAGGACAAGGTCAACCTGCGCCAAGAGATGCTCGATGGCCGTGGGTGGAGTATCGGGATTGATGACGATACCGGCCTTGCAGCCCAATTTACGGATATGCGCGAGGGTGGCGGCATGATCGTAGTTGGGCTCGATATGGATGCTGATCTGGTCCGCGCCTGCCTGGGCAAAGGCGGCCACGTAACGGTGCGGCTCCGAGAGCATCAAGTGAGTGTCGAAAAAGAGCTTGGAGCCTGCGCGGCGCAGTGCGGCGAGCGTTTCAGGGCCAAAGGTAAGGTTGGGCACGAAATGCCCGTCCATGATATCGATGTGCAACCAGGAAACGCCGCGTTGCTCGACGGTTTGGACGCACGCGGCCAGATGAGCATGATCACCGGCGAGCAGGGAGGGGGCTAAGATGGACGCATGCATCGCAGTTTTACCAAACGTCGAGGGTGGCGTGCTTCAGCTTGTCGGCCAGATCCTGAGCCAGCAGGGGCAAGAGTTGATATTCCGCCTGGTTCTGGCCGCTGTCTGTAAAGACCTCGCGCTGCAGCACGAGCGGGCGCCGGACAAAGAGATCCTGACCGGCCCGGTTGTCATGCAGGGTCGCCTCGGCGCGGAGCGTGATGATGAATTTCCGGGCCAGGCCGGTGTCACCCGCCCGCACGGTGCCTACTTCGCGCTCGTAGCTTTTGACCACAATACTGAGCGTGGCATCGGCCTCGGCGGCGGAGTTGACCACCGCCACGCGGCCATCGCGGATAAACGCATCGCGGGTTTGGGAGCTGAAAATGGCCGGAGCCTGCGGGATGAGGGCTTTGACCACAACGGGCTCGACATAAAGCGAGGCAAACGTGAGTGGCGCCGCAGAGCCCAGCCGGTAGTGGGCGCAGCCGGCAAAGCCGAGCAAGAGCGAAACGGTAAAAACGAGGGATAACAGGCGCGCGGTCATTGAGCTATTGTGTGGAACAACTAGCTCAGGATGAGCGGGCTTTTAGAAGAAGAAAAAACGCTTTTTCTTCTTAGGCTGTTCTGCGGGCTGTTCGCCGGTGGTGTCGGACGGCTTGTGGGCGGCGGCAGCGGCCTCCACCTCGGCCAGGCGTTCCTTGGCACGTTGGGCGACGGGAGAGTCGGGGAAAACGGTGATGGCCTCGTTATAAAAGACCTTTGCGGCGGTGTAGTTGTCGCGTTTGAAAAAGTAGAAGTCAGCCATCTTCATTTTGCTCTCGGCCAAAACGGTGCGCATATCGGAGAGGCCTTGTTCGGAGCTGCCGACATTCGCGTCGTTGGGGAAGAGGATCATGAAATCCTGAAAGTAGGTGATGGCCTCCTTGGTTGAGGCTTGATCATAGTAGGGGCCGTCGACGAGCGAGGCATGGGTTTGCGCCAGCTTCAGATAGGCGTCGGGCGTAAGCAGACTTTGCGGATAATTATTGATCATCCGGTCGAGCGCATCGATCGCCAGTTCGGTATTGCGCATTTTCTGATGGCCGCGGGCAATATTCATCAGGGCCAGTGGGGCGTAGTCGCTGTAGGGCGCGTTAAGCAGGATGTATTCGAAATACTCGAGGCCTTGGGTGCGGTTGGACATCACGGGGAACCAGCCCCAGGCACGGCCGTGGGCGCCATCTAGCAGGGCGCTGGCGATGCGGTATTGCTCGCCGATGATTTCGTTGAAGCGCTTCGAGTTGGGATAGCGGCCGACGATTTGCTGAAAGGACTCGAAAGCACGGGTGTATTGCTTGCGGCCGAGATAGAGATGGGCGCTGCGATAGAGCGCTTCAGGCGTATAGACTGAGTTGCTATACTTTTTAACCACTTTCCCGTAGGTCTTGATCGCAGAAGCGGCGTTGCCGCGCTCTTCCTGCTCGCGGGCCTTGTTCATGAGCTCGAGGGCATTGCGGCCCTCCACACCGCTGAGACCGGCGAGGGCGCCGCCTTCTACCCGCCAGCCGGTTTGGGGATTCCAGACGAGATCGGCGGCAAGCCGGGCAGGTGCGAGAAGCACGAGGGCGGCAATAATCAATCCGGACAGACGGCAGCAGGTGGAGAAGAATGACATGTGCAAAATGCTTTACCAGCGAATCAGGGCCGAACCGTAGGTCAAGCCCGCCCCAAATGCGACCAGCAGTGTAATGTCACCCGGCTGGATGCGGCCGGATTTGCGGGCTTCATCGAGTGCAATCGGCACCGAGGCGGCCGAGGTGTTGCCGTAGCGGTCGAGGTTCACAAAAAAGCGGTCCATGGGAAGTTCGAGATAGTCGGAAATGGCCTCAATGATGCGCAGGTTCGCCTGATGAGGAATAACGAGTCCAATCTGAT
>JAGNQV010000224.1 GCA_017988885.1 Opitutaceae bacterium
TTTTTTGCAGGAACGCCTCGATCTGACGGATGAACCAGCTCTGCAGGTGTTCCTCGTCGGGCAGACCGAGCGCCTTCATATGTGCCTGGGTGGCGGCATCCTCCCGCCATTGCTTCTTCACCGCCTCATCTCCGCCGATATGCAGGTATTCAAAAGGGAAAAGGCCGATCACCTCGCTGAGGACATCCTGCAAAAAAGCAAAGGTCGCGGGCTGGGTGTTGAACAAGGTTTCGTGGATGCCCCAGTTGCAACTGACCTCCTTGGCCTGCGGGAGCAGGCCGAATTCGGGATAGGCGGCGACGGCGGCCTGCGCGTGGCCGGGCAGCTCGATCTCGGGTAAAATCTGGATGTGCCGCGCGGCGGCGTAGGCGACAAAGTCGCGGATCTCGTCCTGCGTGTAAAAACCCTCGACCGGCACGCCGTCGCCGCCGAGCTCATTGGGGCTCCAGCCACGGACGGTTTCACGCCGTTTGCCGCCCACCGACGTGAGCTTGGGATATTTCTTGATCTCGATGCGCCAGCCCTGGTCGTCCACGAGGTGCCAGTGGAAGACGTTGAGTTTGTGCTGCGCCATCAGGTCGATGAATTTCTTGAGATAGCTGATGGGTTGAAAATAACGCGCGCTGTCGATCATCATGCCGCGCCAGCGGAAGCGCGGCGCATCCTCGATTTCCACGGCAGGTGCGATCCAGGTCAGATCCGGCTGCGGCGAGGCGCCGAGGATGGCCGGCGGCAGCAGTTGCAGGAAAGTCTGGCTGGCGTAGAATGCACCGGCGGCATAACCGGCAGAAATCGTGACATGGCCGGTGCGGACTTGGAGCGCATACGCCTCGTTGCCTGGCAGCGCACAGGGGGAAGCGCTGAACTCAATCTTCGCCCTATCCCCGGCGGCTGCAGCCGAGGCGACCACGGGGAATGCCCAACCGGTAGCCAGACGCAGCTGCGCGGCGAGAAACTCCGCGGCGGACAACAGCGTGCCATCGGCGACCAGCACGGTATCTGCTGTGAGGGCAAAGGGCGCGCCGTCACGCAAGGTGCAGTGCTGAGGCTGCGGGATCAGGGCTAATGGCGGCACGGGCATAAAGGGCGGGGTATCGTGAAAGCTTAGCTTGTGTGGCATTGCATGTTTCGTGAGGCCAGTGCAATGCAAGGACTCGTTGCAGAATTCATGTCATTGCGATGCGTGGAGGTTGACGCTTTTGCCGGTTCCGCAATCAATCTGCCTGTCATTCACCGCCCCCCGTGAGACCTGTCGTCCAAATTTCCCTCGACCTGACCGACATTCAGGAAGCGCTGGCAACGGCGACGATGGCGCGGCGGGCGGGCGTGGACTGGCTGGAAGCGGGCACGCCATTGATTTTGGCGGAAGGACTGCACGGGGTGAGGGCGCTGCGGGAACGTTTTCCCGGCGTGCCGATCGTGGCGGATCTCAAGACGATGGACGGCGGCTACCTTGAGGCCGAGATGATGGCGAAGGCGGGCGCAACCCACGTGGTTGTGATGGCACGGGCGCACGCGGAAACACTGAAGTGCGTCGTCAAGGCGGGTCGCGACTGCGGCGTGAAAGTGATGGGCGACAATCTTGGCTGTCCCGACATGGTTGCCGGGGCGAAGCTGATTGAGGATTTCGGCTGTGACTTCGTGATTCATCACATCGGCTACGACGAGCGTCGCGGCATCGCGGCCGCCGGCCGGCGCATGCCGAGCCCGCTCGACCAGTTGCGTGAGGTGGTCCAGGCCGTGCGTTTACCGGTGCAGGCCGTGGGCGGACTTACGCTGGAGCAGGCGGTGCGCACGCCGGAGTATGGCGCGCCGCTGGTCGTGATCGGTGCGCCGCTGGCGGTGGACGCGGATGCGTTCCGGACCGCCGATGGTAATCTGGAGGGCACGCTGCGCATCATCTGCGAGCGCGTGCACGGTTATGGCGATGTGCCGGTCGGAAAAATTTCCCCATGAAAAGCCCCGCCGTAGTCAATTATTCGTCCGAAGCCCACAGCGTCGAGCTGCGCGAAGTCTCCCGGCCCGAGCCGGGTCCGGAGGACATCATCCTGGCGGTTGAGGCCGTCGGCGTCTGCGGCAGCGATCTGCATCAGTGGACCAGCACGCACAGTTGGAAGGTGAATTATCCCGTGGTGCTCGGCCACGAGTTTGGCGGCATCATCGCCGCGACCGGTAGTGCAGTGAAAAGCTGGAAGGAAGGCGACCGCGTCGTGAGCGAAACCGCCGCGGTCATCGATCCCGACAGCCCGCTGAGCCGCGCCGGACTCTACAATCTCGACCCGACCCGGAAAGGCTTTGGCTACGGCGTGGATGGTGCGATGACGCGCTTCGTGCGTGTGCCGGCGCGTTGCCTGCACCGGGTGCCCGCCGGTTTGCCGATGGAACAGGCGGCGCTCACCGAGCCGTGCTGCGTGGCTTACAATGCAGTGATCAACAACGCCCGCATCCAGCCCGGTGACCGGGTGATCGTGCTCGGGCCAGGCCCGATCGGAATTTTGTGTGCGGCGATGGCGCGGCTGGCCGGGGCGCAAGTGGCGCTCGTCGGTCTGGAGCGCGACAAGCGCCGTCTCGAAAAAGCCCGCGCCTATGGGTGTGAAATCATTGTGGGTGATGCGACCGCATGGGCGAAACAGCGTGACGGGCTTGGCGTGGACGGCGTCATCGACGCCGCCGGTGCATCGGCGGCGTTGAAGGCGGCGCTGGAACTGGTGCGGCCCAACGGTTGGATCACCAAGGTGGGCTGGGGGCCGCAGCCGCTCAATTTCTCGCTCGATCCGCTGGTGCAGAAAAACATCACGCTACAAGGGAGCTTCAGCCACAACTGGCCGGTGTGGGAGCGTGTCCTCGCGCTGCTCGCCTCGGGCCAGCTGGATTTGAAACCGGTCATGGGCGGCATCTGGGGACTCGAGGCGTGGCACGAGGCCTTTGAGAAAATGCACAGCGGCGAGATCGTGAAGGCCGTGTTGAAGCCGGTGTAAGGCCGGCGCGACCAATCATGTCGGAGCACAAAGCCATCATCGCCTGGCAGTGTAGCGGTCCGGATTTTTTGAAGGGCCGCTATTCGCGCGAGCACACGTGGAGTTTTGACGGGGGCCTGAGCGTGGCGGCCTCGCCGTCGCCGGCGGTCGTGCCGGTGCCGTGGTCCAATCCGGCGAACGTGGATCCGGAGGAAGCGTTTGTGGCTGCGGTCGCCAGCTGTCACATGCTGACGTTTCTGTTTCTGGCGGCGAAGGCCGGCTATGAGATTGACGCCTACCGGGATGAAGCGGTCGGCGTCATGACCAAGAATGAACGCGGCGTGCCATGGGTCAGCTTGGTCACCTTGCGCCCGGCGATCAGCTATCGGGGTGACCGGCGCCCGGCTGCGGCAGAGGAAGATGCGCTGCATCACCGGGCGCATGAACAGTGTTTCATCGCCAATTCGATTAAAACCGAAGTGAAGGTTGAACCGCCGTCACTTCCGGCATGAAATTACCACCACTCCCATGCGCCTGAAAAACAAAGTCATTATTGTCACCGGCAGCACCAACGGCATCGGCCGGGCCATCGTGGAAGCCTGCATCGCTGAGGGCGCGAAGGTGCTGGTGCATGGTTTGGAGCGGGCCGAGGGCGAGGAGCTGGTGGCCAGACTGGGACCGCCGGCCGCGCTGCACATTGACGACCTGCTCGATCCAGCGAGCCCGGCCCGGATCGTGGCGGCGGCGATAAAGACCTTTGGCCGGATCGATGGGCTGGTGAACAACGCCGCCATTGTGCCGCGCACGACATTGGCCACGACGACGATCGATTCGTTCCAACGTGCGATGACGATCAATGTCCGCGCGCCACTTTTTCTGATCCAGGCGGCGTTTGCGCAACTGAAGGCGAATGAAGGCAGCGTGCTGAACATCGGCTCGATCAACGCGCTCAGCGGTGAGGCAACCTTTGTGGATTACAGCATGGCGAAAGGCGCGTTGCAGACGCTGTCGCGCAATCTCGCCAACGCGCATGGCACCGACCGGGTGCGGTTCAACCATCTCAATGTCGGCTGGGTGCTGACGGCGCGCGAGCAGGCGGCGCAGGAAGCGCAAGGCCTGCCGCCGGATTGGGCGGACAAGGTGCCGCCGCTCTATGCGCCCTCCGGCAAGCTCATCATGCCGCCGGCAATCGCGGCGGCCGCGGTTTACTGGCTGGGCGACGAGTCCCGGCCCATCACTGGCTCGGTCGTGGAGCTGGAACAGTTTTCGGCCTATGGTCGCAATCCGGTGAAAACGAAGGATTGAAATACTTTGTTAACCACGAATTAGCTGTGTTGAGAAGCAAGGGAAAGTTGAGAGGGGCGCATGAGTTGGTTGAGGTGGACGAGGAGTTTACGCATGACGGCGGTGATGGCGACGCGGTGTGATTTACCGCGGGCTCTG
>JAGNQV010000225.1 GCA_017988885.1 Opitutaceae bacterium
CGTGTCACGCATTCCACCGCGTCTTCAGCCCTTCAAGGGGCGGCGCGGCATGCCAGGGCGCACTTGCCTCAGGCCTGCGTCCAACACACCAGCGCCAGTGCCACGGCCCCCGGCACCGCCTGCACCCAGAGAATTTTCCGGTTGGCCGTGGCGGCGCCAAAAATTCCCGCGACGATCACGCAACCGAGAAAGAAAACTTTCACCGGATACCCCTCGGGCCCCGCCCACAACCCCCACCCCAGTCCAGCCGCGAGAAACCCGTTGTAGAGTCCTTGATTCGCCGCGAGCGACTTGGTCAGCGCGGCCTTTTCCGGTGTCAGCCCGAACACGCGCCGCCCATACGGCTTCGTCCACAGAAACATTTCGAGCACGAGAAAGTAGACGTGCAGCAGAGCAACAAGTCCGGTGGCGATGACAGCGGCGGTTTGCATAATTTCAGGTGATTCTGTCCTCCATCTTGTCCTCCATAGGCTCGGCGAAGGAGGGCCGCCGTGCGATCAACAAATTCGCCGTCATATCCTGCACGACCTTGCCCTCTTGATTGAGCGTGCGGCTGTGCAGCTTCACCTTACCCCGACCGGTCCGCGAAGGCTGAGGGTTGAGTTCCGCTACCTCCATTTCCACCCGCAAACGATCACCCGGCAGAACCGGCCGTGGCCAGAGCAGCGTCTCCACGCCCTGCCCGATGACGCCGCCGTCCAGGTGCATCTCGCCCAGCACCATGAGCCGCATTGTAATCGCCGCCGTGTGCCAACCGCTCGCCACGAGCCGCCCAAACAGCGTCGTCTTCGCCGCCTCTGCGTCCGTGTGAAACGCCTGCGGATCAAACTGCCGGCCGAAGGCAATGATCTCCTCCTCGGTCAGCGTGTGCTCCGGCGTGCGGAATTTGTCCCCGAGCTTGAGGTCTTCGAAATAGAGCATGGCCAAGACTCTGAGGTTGCCACGTTTCATCCCCGGTGCAACCTCCGCAAATCCGTCGGTCAGGCCGACGCCAATCCCCAATACTTCATGAAACTCCCCAAAATCCTCCTAGCGACATTCGCCTTTTCCATTGGCGCATTCGCCCAAGAAAACACCGCCAAGCTGACCCTTGCCCGCGAAGCCATTGCAGCCATGCACGTCGACAAGATGTTCGATGCGATGGCGGCACAGATGAAGCAAATGACCGCCCAGATGGTGAATGATAAACTGCCGCCCCAAGCCACACCCGAGGAACGAAAGATCCTCGAGGAATTTCAGGGCAAAACGATGGATCTCTCCATGGAGTTGGCCAAGGGCATGATTGCAAAAATGGATCAAGTCTATGCCGACATTTACAGCGAGGCCGAGCTGCAAGCCATGATCACCTTCTTCAAGTCCCCCGAAGGTCAGTCCATGTTGGAAAAACAACCGCAGGTCATGCAGCGCATCATGCCGCTCGTTCAATCGATGCAGCGGGACCTCGCCCCGAAGATCCAGCCGCTAATCGATGAAATGAAAGTCAAGTTGCAGGCCGCCAGAGCCGCGGAGCCGGCTGCGCCGGAGAATCCATAAAGCGGATCACGTTTTCCGCCCGCCCGCCGGCCCCTAGCCAGCGGGCTTCTTTTTGGCCGAACGCCGCGTCACAGTTGCCACGCCGCCCATCTGTGCTTTTTGTCGCGGCATCCGTGGCTCCTCCCGTTCCCAGTTCCCTGACCGGCGTCCTTGAGCGTATCATCTTTTTCAATGAGGAGAACCATTACACCATCGCGGAATTCCGTCCGGACATCGACGACCCGGCGGAAGGCGACGAGACCAAGGTCACCATCGTCGGCGCGCTGCCCGGCGTCGAATGCGGCGAGACCCTCCACCTGACCGGCGAGTGGACGCGGCACGCCCAGCACGGCGCGCAGTTCAAGGTCGCCGGCTTCAAGTCGGAACTCCCCGCCTCCGTCTACGGCATCCGCAAATACCTCGGCAGCGGCCTCGTGCCCGGCATCGGCAAGGTTTACGCCAATAAAATCGTGGACGTGTTTGGCACCGACACATTCCGCGTGCTCAGTGAGGAGTCCGCCCGCCTGCGCGAAGTCCCCGGCATCGGCAAAAAACGCATCACCGCCATCAAGACCGCGTGGGACTCCAAGCGGGCCGAACGCGAACTCTACATTTTCCTCCAGACCTATGGCGTCACGCCCTCGCAATGCGTGAAGCTCGTCACCCGCTACGGCGCGCAGGCGAAAACCATCCTCATCAGCGAGCCCTACCGCGTCGCCCGCGAGATCGACGGCATCGGCTTCAAGACCGCCGACCGCATTGCCATCAACCTCGGCTTCGCCAACGACGCCCCGCCGCGCCTCGACGGCGGCCTCATCTTCGCCCTCGAGACCTTGCAGGAGGAAGGCCACACCGCTTTCCGCGAGGCCGACCTCATCGCCTACTCCGCCAACCAGCTCGAAACCGATTCGAAACTCCTCGAGGCCCGCATCGCCGCGCTCGTGGAAGCGAAAACCCTCGTCCGCCACTGGCCCGCCGGAGTCACCAATCCCCTGCCGGGCGTGGGCCTCATCCAGCTCCCGCACAACGACCGCGCCGAGCAGAAGATCGCCGACGTCGTCGCGCGTCTCTCCAAGGTCGGCAGCAGTCTCCCCGCCATCAAGGCCGACGCCGCCGTGCAGTGGGCCGAGGAAAAAGCCGGCTTCACTTTTCACGAACTCCAGCGCACCGCCGTCAAAAACGCGCTCGGCGCCAAGGTCTCCATCCTCACGGGCGGACCAGGCACCGGAAAAACCACGATCCTCCGCGCCCTCGTCGAAATCCTGAAGGCCAAGAAAGTGCGCGTGCATCTCGCCGCGCCCACCGGCCGCGCCGCCCAGCGCCTCGCCGAGACCACCGGCGGCTTCGCCTCCACCATCCACCGCCTGCTCAAATACGACGCCACCCGCGGCGGCTTTGTCGCCAATGAGTCCGCGCCGCTCGCCACCGATTTCCTCATCGTGGACGAAGCCTCGATGCTCGACACCCGCCTCGCTTCCGCGCTGCTCCAGGCCGTCCCCGCCCGCGCCCACCTGCTGCTCGTTGGCGACACCGATCAACTCCCCAGCGTCGGCGCGGGCAATGTCTTAAAAGACCTGATCGCCGTCAGCACTCAGCTTTCAGGTTTCAGCCCTCCGCCCTCCGCCCTCCGCCCTCTGGCCTCAGCCTTCCCCGTCACCCGCCTCGCGGTCATCTACCGCCAGCAGGGCCAGAGCCAGATCGTGACCACCGCGCACGCCATCAACAGCGGCGACCCCTCACTCCCACCCGTGGTCAACGAAGTCTTCGACGCCCAGGTCTGGTGCGACCTCAATTTCATTGCCGCCACCGACGCCGAGGATTGCGTGCGCAAAGTCATCCAGCTCTGCACCGAGTTCATCCCGCAGAAGTTGAAATGGCCGCACCCCGTCAACGACGTGCAGGTGCTCGCACCGATGCACAAAGGCGTCGCCGGCGTCGCCAACCTCAACACGCAGCTCCAAGCCGCGCTCAATCCGGGGGTGGGCGGGCACGTCCCTGTGCCCGCATTCGGAGCCGGCGCCGGGACGCGCCGGCCCACCTCGATCCGCACGCTCTCCGGTGAATTTCGCCCCGGCGACAAAATCATCCAGCTGCGCAACAACTACGACAAAAACCTCTTCAACGGCGACATCGGCACCGTCACGCACACCGACGGTGCCGCCGGCACGCTCACCGCCGATTTTGACGGCGACGCGCACACCTTTGACCGCGGCGAATTCGGCGACCTCGCCCTCGCCTACACCATCAGCATCCACAAGTCGCAGGGCAGCGAGTATCCCGTCGTCATCATCCCGCTGCTGAAGGCGCATTTCATGATGCTGCAGCGCAACCTCATCTACACCGCCATCACGCGTGGCCGGAAAAAAGTCTTCCTCGTCGGCGAGCCCGCCGCCTACGCCATGGCCGTCCGCAACAGCGAGTCGAAGCAGCGCATCACCCACCTGCGGGAAAGAATCCTGTCCGGCCCCTCTGCCTCTCCGTAGGGTCGCCCCTCGTCGGCGCGCCGCCAGTCCACCATCTCCGCCGCCTTGCCGTAGCTGCGGGGCAGGCAAGCGGCACTGGTTAGAACGCGACGCAGACGCAGGGGTTCACGGCGGTCTTCTGTCAACCCGGGACCGCAACCCAATCCACCTCCACCGCTCATCACGCCCATTGGCCGGACGGCCCGCTAATGAACAATTCATCGCTAACCGCTTGGCGCGGCTCTTTTCTCGTGCCAGTTTCCGGCCATGCGTTCCCTGAAATCCCCCCGGTTGCTCCTCGCCGTGTTGGCCGCAGCCCTGACCCTCACCGCGTCCGCCGCCGTGCCCGAGTTGCCGCCGCGCGTCGTCGCCCCGACCGACTCCGCCGTCTTCCGGCGCTTCACCCTCGATAACGGCCTGCGCG
>JAGNQV010000226.1 GCA_017988885.1 Opitutaceae bacterium
CGGTCACTGGCGTGCAGGCGGACAGTGCCCGGGATATCGCGCGCATTCACACTGAGGCCATCGGTGGCAAGACGCGCATGGACCAGATGACGACATTGCGGGCGACCGGCCGGGTGTTGATTGATGGACGGACGATGACCTTCCAACTCATCGCGGAGCGGCCGAATCATCTGCGCATGGAAACCCAGGTGGCGGACAAGCGGATAATCCAGGCGACCGATGGCGTGGCTCCACCCTGGCAGCTTAATCCCGACGCCAATCCGCCGGTGGTGACCGAACTCAGCGGAGATGAAGCAGCGGAATTTGCCGCCGACGCGGAGTTTGATGATCCGCTGGTGGACTACGAGGCGCGGGGTTACGCGATCGATTATGCCGGCGAACACACACTGGATGGGCGCCGGGTGATCAAGCTGCTCGTCAGCCGGCGGCTGGTGACTAATTATTTTCTGCTGCTCGATGCCGAAACTTATTTCATCGTGCGGAAGCAGGCCACCCGCACGCGCAGCGGTCGCGAAGTGCAGGTGGAGACGGTGTATGATGATTTTCGCCCGGTGGCCGGGGTGATCCTGCCGCATCGCTATGCGGCCTACGCCGATGGTCACCTGCTGCACGAAACGGTTTTGGAAATGGTTGAGCCCAATGCACCGGTGCCGGTGGATAGTTTTTCGCGGCCGATCCTGATCGCGGTGCCAAAGTAAAGCGGCGCGGGACAGGCTCCGAGACATGGGAGGGACCGGCTCCGTCCGGTCCGCGCCCACTGGCTACCAAACGGACGACACGGAGGTCGTCCCTCCAAACATCCAAGGCGGAGCCGCGAGCGCCGCCGGAATCGCGGCGTCAAGCCGTTCCGGCATTCGAACCAACCGGAGCGAGAGACGGAAGACTGGCTGCAATGGGCATAAAAATGGCCGCCTGACGGCGGCCATGAGAAGCGGGACTGCGGCAGGGATTATTGGCCGAAGGGATTTCCGCCGGGCAGCCCTTGCATCATGCCGCCCATGTCGAATTTTTGGTAGCCTTCCGGCGCGGCGAAAAAGGAGGCCGGGAGGGATTTGGCTTCAACTCCGGTGACATCGAGGCGGAATTTTTCCTTGGCCCCGGTTTTGGAAACGACGCGCAGCGGGAAAAAGTTTTTACCATCGAGCGCCTTTTCCCAGCTTTGCGTCGGCGCACCTTTACCCATGGGCCCGCTCAGTCCGCCACCGAAGCCCATGAAGGCACCCAGCTCATCGGTCGCCCAGATTTCGGTCGTGGCCTCCTTGGATTGCACGATGTATTTGGTGCAATCATAGCCGAGAATTTTTTCGGTCTCGCCGGTCTTCTCGATCGCGGGGGCTTCGCCGGTATGACCGGCCGCTTGGTTGGCGGTGCGCTTAAGCGGCATGACCATATACATCGGCTGGCCAGGCATGAGCACGATCATCTCGTCCTTGCCAAAGTCCATGATGGCGGTGGCGGAGGAGCCGGACTTCACTTGAATATCAGTGCGGAGCAACCCGTCCTTGATGCTGTAGTCGAGGGGATGGCTGGAGCCGCGACCATCGTTGATGGTCATGTGGACGGTGCCTTCAAAGGTCTTGGCGGGCAGCGCGGCGGGGAGCAGCAGTGCGGAGGCAATCAGGGTAAAAGTGAACAATTTATTCATCGGCAGGAATCAAGCGCAACGGCCGCCGACGCGCAAGCGCGTCGTTTCATTGCAACGTCCCTGGGCTTTTCAGCTACTCATCAAACCTAAAGCCCTGTTTTTACCACGGATTACACAGATGATCGCAGAGGATTGAAATTGAATCCGGGCCGATCCGTGAGATCCGTGGTTAAAGTCCGAAAGCTTGGGAAAATTGGTATCAGGTCTTGCTTCAGGGCGCCGGGCGGCGTGGATTTTGCGGATGGCTATCTTCGGTTCCATCCCCACGGTGCGCGCGCAATGTGCCGCCCTGCGTTATTTTGATCCTGCCTTCGCCTACCTCGACGAGGTGTTGCAGGCGGGGTCCGCGGCCCAGTTGCGCATTCAAGCGCTGGCGGCCGGAAGTTCCCACCGCGTGGAACTGGCGGACGGGATGTTTGCCATCGAACAGGTGTATCAAACGAAGGCCCGCGCCGATGGCCTTTTCGAATCCCACCGTCGCTTCATTGACGTGCAGGTGGTGTTGGCGGGCGAGGAACTGATGGAAGTGACCGAAATCAACCGCCTGCCGGCCAAGACGGTTTACGACGCGGAAAAAGATTTCAGTCTCTATGGAGATTTTGCCGGAGCTTCGGTGCTGCAGCTGCGCAGCGGCGAGGCGGCGGTGTATTTCCCGGTCGATGGCCACATGCCCTCGCTCAGCACGGCGGCGGGGAGCCAACTGGTGCGCAAGACTGTGATCAAGGTCCCCGTCCCGGCGTGAGCGCACGCGGATGAATTACCGGCATCATTTTCACGCGGGCAACTTTGCCGACGTGATGAAGCACGCGCTGCTGGTGCGGCTGGTGCGAGCGATGCAGCGCAAGGCCAAGGGGTTGCTCTATCTCGATACGCACGCCGGTCGCGGGAGCTATGACCTTACGGCGGCGGCGCAGGGCGATACGCTGGCCCGGCAACCGGAATGGCCCGCCGGCATCGGCCGGCTTTGGACCTTGACGGATTTGCCGGAGCCGCTGGCGGATTACGTGCAGCTGGTGCGCACGTTTGACCAGCGTCGCGGCAACCGGGAGGCGGGCCCGCGGTTTTATCCCGGCTCGCCGGCGCTGGTGGCGGAACTGGCGCGGCCGCAGGACCGGCTGGTGCTTTGCGAAAAGCAGCCCGAGGAATACGCGGCGCTGCGCAGCGAAATGCAGTTGGCGCTGCGTGCCTCGGTGCAGGCGATGGACGGCTACATCGCGCCACGCGCGATGCTGCCGCCGCCGGAGAAACGCGCGCTGGTCCTGATCGATCCGCCCTTTGAGACGCAGGATGAATACGCCCGCATCGTGACGGCCCTCCACGCAGGGCTGACGCGGTCGCCCGCGACGGTTTTTGCGATTTGGTATCCGCTCACCGACCGGGCGAGGGTAGAGGCATTTGCCGAGAGCCTGCGGGCCTTGCAACTGCCGCCTACCGCGGTCTTCGAACTCGCCATCGCCGGCGAATCAGCCGCCCTCAAGCTGCGGGGCAACGGGCTCGTGGTGGTCAATCCGCCCTGGCAATTTGAGGCGGAAGTCATGCCGGCCATGCGGCAATTGGCGGTGACGCTGGCGCAGGCTCCGGGGGGCTCGGCCGCGTGCCACTGGCTGGTCCCGGAAACCTGAGCGTCAGACCACCGTCTTGGCGTCCGCTGGCTGATGCGTGATGCGGACGGCGGTGAACGGCAGTTGCTCGAACTGCGCGCGGGGATTCGGGAGTGGAAGATCGGGAGCGCGGAAAATCGGCCGGCCCCAAAGGATATCTTTGGCGAGCGCCGGTTTCGTCGCTTGAATGATCGGGGCGGGGGTGTGCTGAGGAGGGAGTTTGCTCGGTGCGGGCATCGGTCGTCGGTTGGTAGTGGGTCGCTTACGGTTTCGGTCGGGTCAGATCAAATCAGTAGCGTGGCGGGCGCAAATGTTCCGCGGAAAGTCCACGAAAGCATCGCGCGCCCGGCCCGCGGGTCAGAAGCTGTAAAAGAAATCGGTTTTCTAGGTGGAGCGGCTTGTCCTCAAGACGCTTTCTCATGGGGCAAGCGAACATCCAGCGACGTGTTGGGGACAACGCGCGCCACCTTTTTTCACAGCTTCTCAGGCGACGTGTTGCAGACGTGCAGCCGGGGCATCGGGCACACGCTTGGGCAGCAGCAAGGTGAGCACGCCCTCGTGCATCGCTGCCTGCAAACCAGCGTAGTCGAGCCCATGACCAAGGCGCAGCCGCAACCGGTAGTCGCGTTGCGCGCTTTCCAGGTGCAAGGCCTGCCAGTTGACGCGCACGAAATGAGCTTTGCGCGCCGTGATGATGATATCCGGTCCGCGGGACTCGATCTCGATGCCGGCGCCTTCCACGCCGGGGACATAGACGACGAGCTTCACGGCTTCGGGTTGCTCACGGCAGTCGTAGCTCGGTTTGCGGAAATGCGGCTGGGTCGGGGCTTCCACGGGGCGGCTGCGCTGACTGGAACTCAGGGGATGGATGATCGTGTGCATGGGTAAAAATGAAAAATAGGATTTGATCCGCGGGGCTGGTGGGCCGCCGGGCTTCAGGTTTTCTAAACGTGATTCCGTTGAAACGGAGGTTTAGGCCTGCAAGCCCGGGCCGGTCTGTTGTTTGCCCCAATTAATGACGACCGACGACATCTGGGCGCAGCCAACCGCAACGGCCTTCGTAGACG
>JAGNQV010000056.1 GCA_017988885.1 Opitutaceae bacterium
ATCTTGAGCTGCTTAATCTGACCGCGGCGGAAGCCGCCATAAAACGGGCGGGGGAGTTGCTGGCGTCTCCTGCTTCCGGCCCGCGTGAAAACGAATTCTGGCAATTACTGGCGTCGGTCTATCGCTCCCGTGGAGAGACGGAGCGGGCGGATGAAATCATCGCCTGGGCCAGGTCACGACTCTCTGGCGTTCCCCGCGCCTAAAAGCGCGCTCACTTGCGGTTCATCTTCGCGAGATCGGCTTCAAATTTTTCCTGTTTCTGTCTGGCCGCATTGTCGCTGCTCCAGATGACGCTCTCGTCCTGCGCCGCAGCATGTGCGGGGTTGGGATTAAGCCGGGACCATTCGTAGCCGGCATAAGCGCGCGCCTCGGACTCGTTCTTGAAACCGCCGCTTTTCAGCAGCCGGTCGTAGTTTGCCTCTACGTAATTTTGCCGGTCATTCTGGCGGGCGAACGCATCTGGTGCTGCGTGGGTTCGGGCTGACGGCAAGGAACTTCTCGGGTGGTTGCAGCCGGCGAACAGCAAGCTGAGCGCAAAGCAGCCAAGCCAAGCCGCAGGATGTGATTTCATGATGACGGAATTTGAGCCGACACGACGGGGCTTGGCAATCGTCGCTTTGCGGCACGTTGGCGTTCGGGTGCGCAAGAGAGCCGGAGACTCGCTTTCGAGTGAGCCGCCGGTTATCAGGCGCCTTCTAATGAAATCCATTGTCCTGACTCCGCGCGAATCCTCCGGGTTGGTCGCCCTCGCGATCTTTGGGCTGCTCGTGCCCAACGGCATTTTTCTCTACTACTTTTTCACCGCGCCGGAGGTGGTTCGCCAGACGCTGAGCAATCCCGTCGCATTGGTGTTCATCGCGGAGGCTTTTTTCCTGATGTTCCTGTTGGCCTGGTTACTCCGTCGGGCGGGTTCGACGAAGCCCACGGGCTGGGTATTTGTGGTTCTCTCACTTGTGGGCAGCATGGCCTTCAGCGTCCCGGTGGCGCTCTGGCTGGCGTTCAAGGGCAAGGCTGTGCCGGAAAACTGAGTTGCTTCACCGAATCGGCAGCAACGCGCGCAACCGGGGTTCGCGCAGATAGAGTCCGCCCCAGAGCAAAACTCCGAGCACGGCTTGCACCCAAAACGGATCGCCGACGCGCAGGTGGGTCAGAATCGCGCCGCCGAGGTAGCCGGTCAGCAAGATCGCGCCCAGCACCGCTGTGCGTGGGATGAGGTAAATCACGGTGCAGGCGACTTCCAGCAGTCCCAGCCCGAAGGCAAAGCTCACGGGAATGCCCAAATGGGCGAAGCCTTCATCGAGCTGCGGGGGATGCATGAGTTTCATGCTGGCGCTGAACAACAACATCAACACGGGCAGGGCGCTGAAAATGCGGCCGATCCAGAGGGCTTTTTTAGAGACGGGCGAGGGGAGGTCGGTTGGCATGGGTTTGCGAGGGGATGGGTTTGAGGAAGGAGAAGTTAACAGGAATGCGCGAGATAGGTTTCGAGTTGATCGAAGGTGCCGCCCCAACCGCCCTTCATGTTTTCGAGGTTGTTGTTGAAGACCTGGCGCTCATCGGCATCCGAGTTGTAGGGCCACCAGGTGACCGTCACCGTGGTCTTGCCGGCATTCTCGGCGAACGTCACGACCGTCAACATCTGCAGCGGCCAGGAATCCTTGGTGAACGGATGCCGGGTGATCCCGGCGTCCTTGTCCGAGAAGGAATTGATCCAAACGAGCTTTGTAGGCGGCACAATCTCGCGGTAGACGGCCTTACCCCACACTAGTTTTCCATCGGGCGTCTGCATGCTGTAATGGCACATTCCGCCCGGACTCAGATCGAATTTTGCGAGGGTTACCGTGATGCCCTTCGGTCCGAACCAATTTGCGAAGTGCTCGCGCTCGGTCCACACCTTCCAGACGAGGTCGCGTGGCGCGGCGAACTCGCGGGAGATGACGAACGGCTTCGCTTGCATCGTCGCGACATATTCGGAAGCGCGCTCGAGCGTCTGCTGGCCGCCCTCCACGGCGCCGAATTCCCGGACCACAAAATCGCGGGCCTCGGCGGAGGGGAAGACCAGCCGGCCGGTCAGCCGCGTCTTGTTGCCTTCCACCGATTCAAACGTCCATGTCGCAACAAACGTCGCGCCCGGTCCTTCCTCGCGGCCGCCGCCATGCAGGAAGGTAATGCGCTCCAGCGGCACGATTTCCTTGAACGTGCTCTTGTTCGGATAATTGGCGCCATCCGGTCCGTGCATGACGTGCTCCCAGGTGCCGCCGACGCGGAAATCCATTTGCTTGATCGTCGTAGTGAAGCCGCGCGGCCCCCACCAGTGCGCGACATGCTTGGGGTCGGTCCAGGCCTGCCACACGAGTGCGCGCGGGGCATGGAGGACACGGGACATGACGATTTCGCGGTCGGAAGTGGATTCTGCCGGATTATTATTTTGGGCGGTCATGATTTTTCTACTTTCGGTGCGGATGGGGTGGATGACTGGTTGAAAACTGGATTATCGTTCGGGCTATGCGGGCTGAGCCAACAGCCCGTCGATCTGCTTGTAACAGGCTTCCATTCCCTGATCCATGCCGGAGGCGATCGCGCCGTCACGAGCCTCCTTCGAGTCATACGCCTGCGTGATGCGCATCGCGGTGACGCCGCCCTGCTCGGCAAATTCGTGCGTCTCAACCAGCAAACCGATCGTCTCGCCGGAGCCCAGCTTCATCGTTTCGGTGTGAACCATCCGCTCGTGCGGGACCACCTCTGTGAACACGCCTTGGAGCGTCATGAACTGAGTGGCGTCCTCGCTTTTCCAGACCAGATTCAGCGCGCCACCCACGCGCGCCTCACACTCGCAGACAGTCATGGTCCATCCCGGGGGCGGGACCATCCAACGGCGCATCTGGGCCGGCTCGGTCATCGCCTCCCACACGAGCCGGCGCGGGGCGTGGAACGAGCGGGTGAGGACGATGGTGGTGTCCGTGGGAGTGGTGATTTGCAGGCCTTGGGGATTCATGAGTGGTCCTTGTTGCTATCCGGGTGGAGGCGTTTTCGTTGGCTTGATTTCAAGAGTGGGCGGACAGATGAGCGGTGAGGCGGTCGAAATTTTGTTCGTTGGCGGGAACAATGAAGGCGCGAACCCTCTCGCCCTCGGCGGGGTCGTCGAAGCGCATCACCCAGGTGACCAAGGTGGTATCGGCCAGCGCGGCGAGCGTGATGGTCAGGACGAAATCGTGCCCGGGCTGGAAATGGCGCACGACGATCCGTTCCGGTCGCACAATTTCCATGAACCGGTGGTTCATCGCATAGGCGGCTCCGTCGGGTCCGTGCAGGGTGAAGCGCCATTCGCCTTCGGGGCGGAAATCGAACTCGTGAAAGGTGTTGGTGAAGCCGGCCGGGCCCCACCACCGCGCCAGCACGGCGGGATCACGGAACGCGGCCCAGACCTGTTCGCGTGGCGCGGCGAGAACACGGGAGGAGACGATGGCGTTGGTGGGGGAGGACATCGGGTTACTTGTGCTTCGCGGACGGCTTGGGCTTTTTCGCGGACAGGGCCGCCGGGTGCTTCGCCTGCAGCGTCTGCAAATACTCATCGAGTCGGTCGAAGCTCTCCTCCCAATGCCGCCGGTAGGCTTCGAGCCAGTCCACGGCCTCCTTCATGGGCTCGGCCTTGAGCCGGCAGGGCCGCCACTGCGCATCCCGGCCCCGATCAATCAAGCCACAGCGTTCGAGCACACGGAGGTGTTTGGAAATCGCCGGCAGGCTCATGGCGTGCGGCTCGGCCAGTTCGGTCACCGAGACATGGCCGGAGGTCAACCGCGCCAGGATCGCCCGCCGGGTGGGATCGGCGAGGGCGGAGAAAGTAAGGCTGAGCCGGTCAGCCGTGCGACGGGGCGGGGTTTTTCTCATATTTAACCAAGTGGTTAATTACGAAACCCGAACTGTCAAGTCCGCTGAGGGAGAGCAGCAATCAGCTTTGTGAGGCTTGGGCGATCGCGGTGACGGCGCGGCGGATAGCCCGTTGGCACGGTATCAATCTCCAGCAGATCAGACTGCGTCCAACCCGGGCGGCTGTGCAACGAATCGTTCGCAATCTGGCTCTGCGCTTCCTGACGCAATTGTTCACGCCAAGGCAGGATGTCCGCGACCGGCACGGCTCTGGCGGTAATGGGCATGCAGTCCTTTTAGCGACGGACCGGAGACTAGGAATACAATAAACGAGCGCTGTAATTTATTCGCGCATGAGTTCGACGCCGGGAAGTGCGTCGATTTCTGTGTGTGCGCGGCCAGCGAGATCGGCCGGCAGATTGGCCGAGCCCGACGGTTTGGACATGGCGGGCGGTTCAACCGACCCAAGACCGGGCATTGTAGAAGAGCTGCATCCACGGACTGTCTTCACCCCATTCCTTCGGCGACCAACTCATGCACGCGGAACGGAAGACGCGCTCGGGATGCGGCATCATGATGGTCACGCGGCCGGTGGTGGTGGTGAGGGCGGTCATGCCAAGAGGGGAGCCGTTGGGGTTGAGCGGATAACATTCGGTGGGCTGATGGTGGTTGTCCACGAACCGGGCGGACACGAGACCGGAACGATTCAGCGCACCGGTCGCGGCGGCGCTCGTGAATTCCGCGTAGCCTTCGCCATGGGCGACGGCGATGGGAAGGACGGCCCCCGCCATACCCGTGAACAGCATACTGGGGCTTGGCTCAATTTTGAGGGAAACGAAACGACCCTCGTAACGCTCGCTCTGATTTTGCACGAAACGCGGCCAGAGTTCAGCGCCGGGAATGATGGACTTGAGGTTGCTCACCATCTGGCAGCCGTTGCACACGCCGAGCACGAAGGCATCCTCGCGGGCGAAAAATGCGGCGAATTCGGTGCGGGCACGCTCGTTGAAAAGAATGCTTTTCGCCCAGCCTTCACCGGCGCCCAGCACGTCCCCGTAGCTAAAGCCGCCGCAGGCGGTGAGGCCGCGGAAATCCTGAAGCGAAACGCGGCCGCTGAGGATGTCGGTCATGTGGACATCGACCGCCTTGAAGCCGGCACGGGTAAACGCGGCCGCCATCTCGATCTGACCGTTCACGCCCTGTTCGCGGAGGATGGCGATGGGCGGCTTCGCCGAACGTCCAACATTCAACGTCCAACGCTCAACATCCAACGCCGCATGTCCAATGGCGAAGGTGACTTTGGGCGTGATGCCGGGATTCGCGGGATCGAGGCGCAGGGCGTGCTCCTGTTCGACGCACGCGGGGTTGTCACGCAGGCTTGCGATGCGACGGGTGACGTCGGACCAAAGGGCGCGGAGGGCGAAGAGATCTTCGTCGAAGAGGATGTGACCGGCTTGGCGGATAACGAAGCGGTGGCTGCGGTTGAGCGTGCCGATGGGCGTGGTCGCGGTGTCGAGCCCGTGGGTCTTGAGCACTGCGGTGACGGCGGCGAGGTCGGCGGTGCGGATTTGAATCACGGCGCCGAGTTCCTCGGAAAAGAGCGGGGCGAAGGCGGCTTCGGATGAAGGGCGGTTAGGGATAACCGCCCCTACCGGCAAATCGACGGTGACGCCGGTGTGTCCGGCGAAGGCCATTTCAACTGTGGTAGCGAAGAGACCGCCGTCGGAGCGGTCGTGGTAGGCGAGAAGTTTTTGTTCGCGGCCGAGCTGCTGGAGGGCGTGCCAGAAATTTTTTAGGTCCGCGGCGCTGTCCACATCCGGTGGTTCCTGGCCGATTTGCGAGGCGACCTGGCCGAGGATGGAGCCGCCGAGGCGATTCTTTCCGCGACCCAGATCGATGAGCAGAAGGACGGTATCGTCAGTGGTCTGAAGCTGGGGCGTGAGTGTCAGCCGGATGTCGGTGACCGCCGCAAAAGCGGAGATGATGAGTGAAACTGGGGCGGCGATGCGTTTTTGCTGTCCGCTTTCCTGCCACGCGGTGCTCATGCTCATCGAGTCCTTGCCCACGGGAATGGTGATGCCGAGGGCGGGGCAGAGTTCCATGCCGACGGCCTGCACTGCGGCGTAGAGGTCGGCACCGTCGCCGGGGATGGCCGGAGCGGCCATCCAGTTGGCGGAGAGGTTGACCTTGCCGAGATCACCGATCTGGGCCGCGGCGAGATTGGTCAACGCCTCACCCACGGCGAGCCGGGCGGAGGCGGCGGCGGAATTAATCGCGACGGGCGTGCGTTCGCCCATCGCCATGGCCTCACCGGTATAAACATCGAAGGCGGCGGCGGTGACGGCGCAATCGGCAACGGGCACCTGCCACGGGCCGACCATCTGGTCGCGGGCGATGAGACCGCCGAGCGTGCGGTCGCCGATGGAGATGAGAAAAGTTTTGTCGGCGACGGTCGGGTGAGAAAGAACGCGGCGGACGGCTTCGGTCAAAGTGAGACCACTAAAATCCAACGGAGACAGGGTGCGGGTGAGGGTGTGATCGGAGCGGTGCATGCGCGGCGGTTTGCCGAGCAGGACGTCCAGGGGCAGATCGATGGGGGTGTTCTGAAAGTGCGGATCTTCAACCACAAGCTGCGGTTGCGCGGTGGCCTCGCCGACGACGGCGAAGGGGCAGCGCTCGCGTTCGCAGAGTTTTTGAAAGACATCGAGCCGGGCGGTGGGCACGGCGAGGACGTAGCGTTCCTGTGATTCGTTGCACCAGATTTCGAGCGGCGACATGCCGGGCTCGTCGTTGGGGAGCTTGCGCAGGTCGAACTTGCCGCCACGGCCGCCATCGTTGACGAGTTCGGGCAGCGCGTTGGAGACGCCGCCGGCACCGACATCATGGATGAAGGAGATGGGATTTTCATCGCCGAGCGCCCAGCAGCGGTCGATGACCTCCTGGCAACGCCGCTGCATCTCGGGGTTGTCGCGCTGCACACTGGCGAAATCGAGATCTTCGCTGCCGGAACCGCTGGCCATCGAGCTGGCAGCGCCGCCGCCGAGGCCGATGAGCATTGCGGGACCGCCGAGAACGATGAGCCGGTCGCCCGGGTTGATGGCGCCTTTTTTAATGTGGTCGGCACGGATGTTGCCGAGACCGCCGGCGAGCATGATGGGTTTGTGGTAACCGCGTAACTCGGTCGCTGGCGCGGCCGAGTCGGAGATCGGAGATGGGAGATCGGAGTTCGGGGTGGCGGCCGGGACTGCTTGTTCGAAAGTGCGAAAGTAGCCGTTGATGTTGGGGCGGCCGAACTCGTTGTTGAACGCCGCGCCGCCAAGCGGGCCCGCGATCATGATGTCGAGCGCAGAGACGATGCGGCCGGGTTTGCCGTTTTCCTTTTCCCACGGCTGGACGGCACCGGGGAGCTTGAGGTTTGAAACGGTAAAACCGGTGAGCCCGACCTTGGGCTTGGAACCGCGGCCGGTGGCGCCTTCGTCGCGAATCTCACCGCCCGCGCCGGTGGCGGCGCCGGGGAAGGGCGAGATGGCCGTGGGGTGATTGTGGGTCTCAACCTTGCACAGCAAATGGATGTCCTCGTCATGCGCGGCATATTCATGGGTGCGCGGATCGACGAAGAAGCGTCCACCGCGGGTGCCGGCAATGACGGCGGCGTTGTCCTTGTAGGCGGAAAGGATGCCGTCGCGGTGCAACTGATAGGTGTTCCGGATCATTTGGAACAGCGAGTTGTCGCGGGTCTGGCCGTCGATGTCCCAGGTGGCGTTGAAAATCTTGTGGCGGCAGTGCTCGGAATTGGCCTGGGCGAACATCATGAGCTCGATGTCGTTGGGGTCGCGGCCGAGTTTGGTGAAGGCGGCGAGCAGGTAGTCGATTTCATCCTCCGCGAGAGCGAGACCGAGCGCGGTGTTCGCGGTGACGAGGGCGGAGCGGCCTTGGGCGAGCACCGGCACGCTGGTCATGGGGCGCGGCGGCTCGTGGCGGAAAAGGCCGGCGCAGGCTTCAAGATCGCCCAGCACGACCTGCGTCATGCGATCGTGGAGCTTGGCGCGCAGGGTCGCCAGTTGGGTGGCGGAGAGAACGCTGAGCGGTTTGGTGAGCGCGGCGTTATCGGTTGCGATACGGTAGGCGATGACGCGCTCGATCCGGGCCACTTGGGCGAGGCCGCAGGTGTGTGCGATGTCGGTGGCCTTGGACGACCAGGGCGAGAGGGTGCCGGGTCGTGGCGCGACGACCAACAGCAGGCCGGCGGATGCGTTGCTGGCGATGCGGCTCGGACCGTAGGCAAGGAGTTTTTCCAAGATGGCGTGTTCGCGGGTGGAAAGCTCCGCGGTGGTTTCCGCGACATGGACGAACTCGGCACTGATCGCCCGGACCGGCACACCGGCGGCCGTGAGGTCCTGGAGGAGCTGCTGGAGCCGGAAAGTGGAAAGGGCAGGTGAGCCGCGAAGGGTCAGCATGGTAAGGAAAAGGATGTTTCCCAACATCTCCGGCGCGTCAAGGGGCGGAATGACCTCGCGCGCGCGGCTTTGCGTGTCAGCGCGGAGAAAGCCGTTGACGATTTGCGCGGTCTTCGCGGAATGAACAGCTTTATCGCCCGTGAGGACCCACCATTATACCCTGCTCAACCAAAACAGGCCGCTCCGGTCCGGTGGGACGATGATGCGGGAGGAGCTTGAATCATGAGCGAGCGGATCGCCCACGAATGCGGCATCGCCCTCGTGCGGTTGCTGAAACCGCTCGCCTACTATCAGGAAAAATACGGCACGCCGCTGTGGGGCTTCACCAAGCTTTTCCTGTTGATGGAAAAGCAGCACAATCGCGGCCAGGACGGTGCGGGCGTGGCCTGCGTGAAGCTCGACGCTCCGGCGGGTGAGGCATTCATGTTCCGGGAACGGAGCGTGAAGGCCAACGCACTGGACAAAATATTCAAATCCCTGCTGGCGCAATACAGTGAGAAGGTTTCCTCCGGCGTGATTCACCCGGAGTTTATCGATACCGTGAAGCAGGGTTTCGACTTCGGCGGTGAGTTGCTGATGGGTCACCTGCGCTATGCCACCAGTGGCGGCTACAATCTCTCGTCGTGCCACCCGTTTTTCCGCCGCAGCCCGTGGCCGACGCGCAATCTTGCGCTGTGCGGCAATTTCAATCTCACCAATACGGCCGAGCTCAACCGTTCGCTGACCGCGATGGGGCAGCATCCCATTTACGCGACGGATACCCAGGCGGTGCTCGAAAAAATCGGTTTCTTCCTCGATGAGGAGCACGAGGATCTTTACCGCCAGAAGCGGGCCACGGGCCAGGCGGGCGATGAGATCTCGCGGCATATCAGCGAGGAGCTCGACCTGACGCGCGTGCTCACCCGCGCGGCGCAGAACTGGGATGGCGGCTACACGCTTTGCGGCCTGATCGGCAACGGCGACGCTTTCGTGGCGCGCGATCCCTCGGGGATCCGGCCCGCATTCTATTACCGTGACGACGAAGTCGTGGCTTTCGCCTCCGAGCGGGCACCCCTCATGACGGCCTTCGACCTTGAGGTCGATCAGGTGCGTGAGGTTTCCCCCGGCCATGTGGTGGTGCTCAAGCGCGGCGGCCAGATGACGGAGACGGCGTTCACGGCGCCGCTGCCGCGGTCTTCCTGCTCGTTCGAGCGCATTTATTTTTCGCGCGGCAACGACCTTGATATTTACCGCGAACGCAAAGCCTTGGGCGCGCGCCTGAGTGATCAGGTCGTCAAAGCCATCAACCACGACTGGACGCGGAGCGTGTTCAGTTTTGTGCCCAATACCTCGGAGACCGCCTATTATGGGCTGATGTCCGCCCTGCGGGAGCGGCGGCGCATGGAAGTGAAAAATGCGATCCTGGAGGCGAGTGCCGCCGGCAAACTCACGGAAGCCCTGTTGGACGATCTGATTCTCAACAACTGGCCGCGCAGCGAAAAAGTCGTCAGCAAAGACATCAAGCTGCGCACTTTTATCGGCCAGGAAAATCTGCGCAACCAGCTCGCGAGTCACGTCTACGACATCACCTACGGCTCAATCCAGCCCGGCGACAATCTCGTCTGCGTGGAAGACTCGATCGTGCGCGGCACCACCCTGCGCAAGTCAATTCTCCGCATGCTTAAACGCCTGCAGCCGCGCAAGATCATCATCGTCTCGACCGCACCCCAAATCCGCTACCCGGATTGCTATGGCATCGATATGTCGGAACTCGGTAAATTTGTCGCCTTCGAGGCGGCGGTCGAGCTGCTGAAAGAACGCGGTCAGGTGAATGTCATGCAGGAAGTTTACCAGCTCTGCCGTGACGAAATCGCGAAGGGTGGCACGACCAACCACGTCCAGAAAATTTACGCTCCCTTCACCCCCGAAGAGATCTCGGCCAAGATTGTCGAGCGGGTGTCACCGCCCAAAAATGGGTGGGCGGGCGAGATCGAGATTATCTATCAGACCATTGAAAATCTGCATCTGGCCGTGCCACTGCACACCGGCGATTGGTATTTTACGGGCAAGTATCCCACGCCCGGCGGCTACCGCGTGGTGAACCAGGCGTATGTGAATTATTTTGAGAAGTTCGAGGGCCGGAGTTACTGAGTTTTTGCCACGAATCGCACGGATGAACACGGATAAAAAAAAGATGCTTAAAACAGGTCACCCTGAGCGTAACGATGGATCCAGCAGGTTGGGGGATGACTTGGGCCACGATGGATTCTTCACTGCGTGCAGCATGACAGGTAAAATAAACGCAGCGGTGTTGGCGGTGAAATCCGGGGTAAGTTTTACATGAGCCTTTCTTACGAATCTTCCGGCGTCCGCTACGATCAGCTTGATGCGTTCAAGCGCGCCTGCCAGCAGGCGGCGAAAACGACCGCGCCTTTGTTGCAGGAGCACGGTTACACCGAGCCGGCGACGACCCGCGGCGAGAGCGCCTACCTGATCGAGGCCGCCGACCACTACCTCGCGCACGTGGAAGAAGGGCTGGGCACAAAGGATCTCGTGGCCGATGCGGTGTATGCGGCGACGGGGCAATGTTTTTACCGCGAGATCGCCATCGATACGGTGGCGACGATTGTGAACGACCTTGCCACGTGCGGCGCACTACCGATCTCGGTGGCGATGCATGCGGCCGTGGGCGATTCCGGCTGGTTTGCCGATGCGGTGCGCATGAACGCGCTCGTCGAAGGCTGGGCCGAGGGTTGCCGGCAGGCCGGCGCGGTCTGGGGTGGTGGCGAAACCCCGACCCTCAAGGGCATCATCAATCCCGATACGATCGTCCTCGCCGGTTCCGCCATCGGTAAAATCGCCCCCAAGCATCTGCGCATCACCGGTGAGGTGCAGGCGGGCGACAGCATTATCTTCCTGGCGAGTTCCGGGGTGCAGACCAACGGGCTTTCGCTCTGCCGCCTCATCGCCGAAAAATTGCCACAGGGCTACCAGACGCCGATTGGGCATGGCGATCAGCGCACTTATGGCGAGGCGCTGCTCGCGCCGTCGGTGATTTACGTGGCGTTTGTGCGCGAGTGCCAGCGCCGCGGTTTGAAGCTCAACTACGTGGCGCATGTCACCGGCCACGGCTGGCGCAAGCTCATGCGGCTGGAAGAGCCGTTTGTTTACGAGATCACGAATCCGCGACCGGAGCCCGCGCTGTTTAAGTTTCTTGCCGAGGCCGGGCCGATCGACCGGCGTGAAATGTATGCGACCTTCAACCAAGGCGTCGGATTTGCGGCCTACGTGGCCCCGGAATTGGCCGAGGCCGTGCTCGCGGCGGCAAAAAGCGCCGGTTACGATGCGTGGCTCGCCGGCCGGATAAAAAAGGAAGGGACGCGCAAAGCCGTCGTCGTGCCCGCGCTCGGGATCACGTTTGAAGGCGACACGCTGCAGGTGCGTTGAACGCGCTCAGCCCGCGGCCAGCGCGATGCGCATCCGGGCGAGTTGCGCCAAGGTGGCGTCGGGCATGTGGCCTTCCTGATAGATGCCGACGTTGAGCGTGACGCCGCCACCGACCTGCAGGCATTGGCGGACGAAGGAAAAAAGATCGGCGTCGGAATATTTCGGTGGATTCATCGGGCCGGTGGCAGGATGATTATAGCCCCACGGGCAGTCGATCGGCAGCAGGCCGTGCCACTGGCAATTCGTGCCGGGGACATATTGGCCGGTGGGGAGACGAAGACTGACGGGACCTTCGTTGGGGTTGCCCGAGACGATGCGGTCGCCGCGCAGCTCCCAAATCTCACCTGAGAGGTAATCCTGCAGTGGCGTGACGGGCCGCTCAAGGCCGCAGCAATACGAGCCGTCGTTGAAGGCGAGGGCGGCGTCGGGGTTGCCGGCACGCGAGGCGTCGCACCACCAGTCCCAATGCCTTTTATCCTGGCGGAAGGGCCGCCAGTTGTAACCGCCGTCATACCACCAGCCATGGTGCAGCCGGCCGAGCCGCAGCGAGTATTCGCGAATGAAGGCGGTGTAGCGGCGCTCGAATTCCGACTGGTCGGCAGGATTCCAGGCGAATGCGGCGTGAAGCTGCGTGGGCGCATTGATCTCGCACGGCAGGTAGGGAATGAAACGTTTGCCGAGGTTGTGCAGACCTTGGGCAATTTCCAAAATCAGGTCGCGTGACGCGCAGTGCCCGGGACCGGCGAATCCATCCAGCACCGAGTTGGGACTGGCGTAGTAACCGGTGTTCTGCCCGATGGTGAAGATCAGCCAGTCGGCGCCAGTGTCGGCAAATTGTTGCAGGAAGCGGTCAAGCTTGAAGCCATCAACGGCGCGGTTGACGTCGCTGAGATAAGTGCCGTTCGCGCGGGCGGGCCCGGGTGGAATCCAATGGACCATCAGGCCCCAATGGCCGGACATCCAGGCAGCACGATGCGAAGCGGGAGAGGGCGTCGGGGTGGACATGGGCAGGCGTAGAGTCCATGCCGGCCTCCTTGACGGCTCCAGACAATTTAAGTTTTGCGGGCACACGGGGTGGAGGCATGGTTTGGCTTCGCACATGTGCAGCACACCAGCATCAACGGCAACGTCGGTCGAAACTTGGTCATGAGCCGGGGTCATTTGCAGGAAGAGATGCAGTCGCGTCCGTTTGCCTATGCGGACATTTACCGGCATCCGCCGATGTTGGGTCGCGACCTGCCGCCGGCGCTGGCGGCGATTCGGAAAAACGAGTCGGGCTGCGTTGTGCTGTTGCCGGATGGCACCTGGTTAGCCACCTGGAGTCAGGGTTCTTTCGAGGGGGCACTGGATGAACGGATTGTTTGTGCCATCAGCCGGGACACCGGCTATACGTGGAGTGAACCGCGGCCGATCACGGCTTCCACGCCGCAGTTTCGTCGCTCCTACGGGTGTCCGTTTGTGGTGCCCGGCACCGGCCGGCTTTATTTATTTTTGCACGAAGGCCGCCAACACGGAGAACACGTGGCGCGCTCCAGTCCCGAGGTGGATGCGGGCACGCTGGGATTCATGTTTTCGGATGACAATGGCCTGACGTGGTCGGAGATCCGGTCCATTGTTTTGCCGGAGCGTGACATCAGTGTATTTCCCGGCCGCATTCATGGACATCTCAACCATCCGCCGCAACTGATGCCTGATGGACGCGTGGTGCTGCTGTTCTCACAGGGGAATCGCACTGGGGCGACCCGCCGTGCGTGGCAGTTGGCTTGTTATGAAGCGTCATTGTTGGAATGTGAGAATTTACTGACCGAGCGTGACCCGGCGCGGTTGCGTTTTTCACTGCTGCCCCTCGGGGCACGCGGCATCCGAGCGGATGCCCTTCGCCATGGTGACAATCCGGCGGTGCAAAAACTTGCGGCGGCTTTTGGTGGGAATCCGGTGGAGCTGGCCTCCAATACCCAGGAGCCCACCGTCGTGCCGTTGTCGGATGGACGCTGGCTCGGTGTTTTCCGCACTTATCTCGGTTCGCCCGGCTATGCCACCTCGCGCGATGGCGGCCGCAGTTGGAGCACGGTCGAGCGGCTGCGTTACGGACCGGAGGACAAATGGATCGATCACCCGCATACGATGTGTCCGCTGGCGCGACTGCCGGACGGGCGTTTCATCTTACTCTTCACCAACAACGATGGCACCCGCAATGGAGCGACGCATGTTTGGGATGGCGGCAATCGCACGCGCAATCCGCAATGGTTTGTCATCGGCCGCGAACTACCCGGGGAGGAACGCAATGGCGGCCTGATTTTTGGCGAGCCCCGTATTCTCGCATCAGCCAGTGACGAGGAATCGCCGGATGGCTTTCGCGCCTCGACCTGCACCGGCATTGCGATGCCGCAATACGTCCATGCCGCGGGCCGGCATTTTGTGCAATATGGCTTGAAGAAAGAGCATATCCTGCTCGATGAAATTCCTGCCGCCGTGATTGATGCGATGACTCCGGCGTTACCCAAATAGTCTGCCTGCTTTCCCATGGATAAACCCGATCCCGCCGCCGTGCCGGTTGCAACCGCTCCCCTGACTGAGCTCATTTGGCATGATGTCACGCAGTGGGGCGTCGAAGGTCGCGCTTGGCCGGAGCAGCAGCGATTGCGTTATTTCGACCGGCTGCCGGCCGCAGCCGAAGTGGAGACGAGCCAGCTCCGCGATTTTTATGGGCAGTTCAGCGTGTGGGATCTCAGCCGTTGCAGTGCCGGGATGATGGCGCGGTTTCGCACGGAGGCGACGACGATTCATGTCCGCTACCGTTTGCGCACGGCGGACTTGGCCTTGCCTCACATGCCGGCCACGGGGGTCAGTGGCGTGGATCTTTATGCCTGCGACGAAAGCGGCCGGTGGCGTTATGTGATGGGCAACAAACCCAAAGGGCAGGACTGCGAGGGTGAAATCATTTCCGGCCTGGCTCCCGGGACGCGTGATTACGCGCTCTATTTTCCGCTCTACAACGGGGTCGAAGGCATGGAAATCGGCGTGCCGAAGGAAAGCAGTTTCCAAGGGCTCGCGCCGCGACCGAAGCCGGTGGCGTTTTACGGCACTTCGATCACGCAAGGTGGCGTCGCCTCGCGTCCGGGAATTTGCCACACGGCCATTCTCGGCCGGTGGCTCGACCGCCCCGTCTTGAATCTTGGTTTTTCGGGCACGGGTCGAATGGACCCGGTCATCGGCCGGTTCCTGGCTCAGGTCGATGCGGCGGCCTATGTCATCGAATGTTCGGGCAACATGCAGCCCGCCCAGATTCGGGAGCGTTGCATCCCATTGGTGAAACAGTTGCGTGCGGTGCGGCCCACCACGCCCATCGTGCTCGTCGAGGACCGGGGCTTTCCCAACGCTTGGATCGTGCCGGCCAAGGCCGACTACAACCGCGAGAACAACGCGGCGTTGCGCGAAGCCTTCGTGGCGCTTGAGCAGGCTGGGGTGCCCGCATTGTTCTACGTCAAGGGTGATGCGTTGTATGGCACGGACGCTGAAGGATCGACCGATAACGCCCACGCCAACGACCTTGGTTTCCTGCGCATGGCCGAGGTGATGGAGCCGGTGATCCGCCGGGCACTCGGGTAGGGCTGATGGGAACGGAGATTTTAAGACTCACGGCCGGATATATTCCAGCGGGGCGCGGTAACGGACGTCCTGGACGTCGAGGCGGCGGAGGTGGGTGCCGAGCCGCGTTAGAAAATCGGGAAACGCGGGACGGTCCTTCGCACTCCAGGCGATCTCGGCCAGGGCGCAGGTGCGGGGGAAGGCCAGGTAGTCCAGGCGGCTCGTGGTTGGAATGTATTCGGTCCAAAGCTGGCCTTGCACGCCGATGATGCTGCGCGCCTCGGCGGTGGAAAGCTCGACGGGAATAGGCTCGTAGGCGTGGACCTTGGCGAGGGGCAGGGGCAGGTGGTAGGTGAGCGGTTCGGTGGCGGGAGTCTCGGTTTCGTGAAAATTGAAATAGAGCGATTGGTTGGCGCACATGATGGCGTCGTTGCCAAGTTTGGCGGCGGCGATGCCGCCTTCGGTGCCGCGCCACGACATGACGGTCGCGCTTTGGGCGAGACCGCCTTCAAGGATTTCGTCCCACCCGACCATGCGGCGGTGGTTTTTTTGCAGGAACGCCTCGATCTGACGGATGAACCAGCTCTGCAGGTGTTCCTCGTCGGGCAGACCGAGCGCCTTCATATGTGCCTGGGTGGCGGCATCCTCCCGCCATTGCTTCTTCACCGCCTC
>JAGNQV010000227.1 GCA_017988885.1 Opitutaceae bacterium
ACGGGATGCGGCACAAAGTTTTGGTTGCTTTCAGACGTCTGCTTCCTATCACCTGACCCTCTTTCCATTACGCCTGCCCTCAATTCCGGGGTCACAGGGGGAACGAAACTCATGAAACAACAGTTCGCACTTACCGTTACCACGCGCGCCCAGACGGGCCGCAGCGCCTCCCGCCGCCTCCGCAAGGCCAACAGCATTCCCGCGATTCTTTACGGGAAGCACACGAGCCCCGAGAAGCTCGCGGTCGATACCCCGGAGTTCGTCCGTTTGCTCAAGTCGGTGGCCGGCCGCGCCGTCCTCATCGAGCTCCAGCGCAACGACAAGGCCGAGAAAGCCCTTTCATTTTTGCAGGAGATTCAGCGGGATCCACTGACCGACAAATATCTGCACATTGATCTTCAAGAGGTGAAGGCGGACGAGAAGATCGAGATTCGGGTCCCGACGGTCATCGTCGGCGAGTCATTCGGCGCCAAGAACCAGAATGGCGTGTTGGAAATCTCCTCCTTTTATCTGCGCGTTCGCTGTCTGCCCAAGGATCTGCCGAGCCTGATCGAGGTTGATGTGACCGAACTCAATCTCGGTGAGACGCTCAAAGTGAGCGACATGAAGGCGATTGCCGGAGTCGAATTCCTTGACCAGAAGAATCAGCCCGTCGTCTCGTGCGTCGAGCCTGTGGCTGAAATCGTGCAGGAAGTCGTGGCCACGGCCACGGCCGCCGACGGTGCCGCGGCTCCGGCCGCTGGCGCAGCTCCGGCTGCGGGTGCCGCGGCTCCGGCCGCGGGTGCCGCCGCTCCGGCGGCCGCTGGCGACAAAAAGGCCGCCGCCGCGGCTCCGGCCAAAGGGGCCGCGCCTGCGCCCAAAAAGTAAGTTTCTGTGCGGCCGGTCGCTTGACCGCAACCGGCCGCACCCTTGTTCTTTGCATCATGTCCATCTCGCTCGTTGCCGGTCTCGGCAATCCGGGCCGCGAATACGAAGCCACCCGCCACAATCTCGGCTGGGTGGTCATCGACGCGTTTGCGCGCCAGCAAAATCTGGCGTGGAAAATCCAAACGCAGTTCGAGGCGCAGGTCGCCCGCTGGGATCGTCCCGGGCAGGCGTCCTGTTATTTCGCAAAGCCGCTGACGTTCATGAACGAAAGCGGCCGGTCCGTCGGGGCCCTGGCCCGCTATTACAAAGTGGCGCCGGTTTCGGTCGCCGCACTCTATGATGATTTTAACATCGATCTCGGTCTGGTTAAAGTCACCACGAGCGGCAGCGCCGGCGGGCACAACGGGGTCGCCAGCCTTTTGGAACACGTGGGGGACGGCTTTGTCCGCTACCGCCTCGGCATCGGGCCAAAGCAACCTCCGCAAATGGACATCAAGGACTTCGTGTTAGGAAAATTTTCCGCAGCTCAACTCAACTTAATCGCACAGACCCTCCCACATTATCTCACCGGCCTCGGCCTGCTCCTCGCGAGCGGGCCCGACCAGGCCATGAACAGCCTCAATCGCAGAGTAAAAAATGAATCCGACCCAACGTAACTACCGCGCCACTTTCATCCTCGATAACCGCGGCAAGGAAGACTCCATCGAGCAGATCATCGAAGGCGTGAAGAGCGAAATCGCCGCTTTACCCGGTGAAATCTCGGCGGTCGAAAACGCCGGCAAACGCGACTTCGTCCGCGTGACCGACCCGAAGTTCACGGGTGCCACCTACGTCCATATTTCCTTCAGCGCTCCTCCGCAGGGCCCGGCCCAGCTGCGGGAGCGCCTGCGTCTCAACAGCAGCGTATATCGCACCTTCGTCGAGGCGGTCTGACCGTCGCGGCGGGTGTCCCGACCCCATGGCAAACTTCAACAAAGTCTATCTTATCGGCAACCTTACGCGTGATCCCGAACTGCGGGTTACGCCCAAGGGCACGGCCATTTGCCAGTTCGGTCTCGCGGTCAACCGTCAGTTTAAGGACGAGTCCGGCGCGATGCGTGATGAGACGACCTTTGTGGACATCGAAGCCTGGGGCAAGCAGGGCGAAACCGTCGCAAAATACTGCGCCAAGGGCCGGCCTTTGTTTGTCGAAGGCCGCCTGAAATTTGACCAATGGGAAGACAAGACCAGCGGTCAAAAGCGCAGTAAACTCAAGGTCGTGCTGGAAGGCTTTCAGTTCCTGGGCAGTCGCGGCGAGAATGCGCCCGGTGCCGGCGGCGGTGAAGACGTGGACCAGAGTCAGAGCCCGGAGCGGCATGCGCCGCCCCCCCGGACCGGCTCGGCCCGCCCCCCGGCCGCGGCGCAGGAAAGCGCCGATGAAGACGTGCCGTTCTGATTCCTATTTTATTCTTTAAACCGAAACTTAAACCCAGTCTCCCATGGCATACAGCGAAGTCCTCCTAGTCAAACCCGTCGATGGTCTCGGCGGCGAAGGCGATCAAGTCAAAGTCCGCGCCGGCTACGCGCGTAATTTCCTCCTCCCGCGCAACATCGCGGTGCCGCTGACCACGGCCAATCGCAAGCAGGTCGAGGCGCTCAAAAAGCGTCGCGCCATGCGCGAAGCCGACGAACTCACCGGCGCCCAGGCGCTCGGCAAGCAGCTCGAGAAAATCTCGCTGGCTTTCGCCGTGAAGACGGGCGAAGGCGGCAAGATGTTCGGTGCGATCACGGCGGCCGACGTGCACGAGAAGGTCTTGGCGGCCGGCATCACGATCGAGAAGAAGCGCATCCACCTGCACACGCCGGTGAAGACCTTGGGCAAGCACACGGTGAACGTGAAGCTGCACCCCGAGGTGACGATCGAGCTCAACTTCGATGTCGTTTCGGAAAATCCGATCAACGCTCCGGTTGAGGAAAAGAAATAAGCCACGAGCATCCACTTAAGCGCAGGCCGCGTCACCCGACGCGGCCTGCGTGTTTTTGGGAGCAAATTGTGCAAAACCTGATGTTGCGGCGCCGCCGGCCCTGGCCCCTGATTCGCCCGCTTCTCCATGGCTGAAAACGACGACCAAACTCCCCGCCGGCCACGGACCGCCGAGCCGGCACCGGCCGGCATCATTGGACGGACTCTGCCGCACAGCCAAGAGGCCGAGGAGTATCTGTTGGGCTGCTGTCTGCTGGACGGTTCAGAAACGATCGCGCGCTGTCTGGAGGCAAAACTGCCGGGGGCGGCATTTTATGCGCCAGCGAACCGGCTGATCTACGAAAAACTGTGCGAACTCTACCAAAAAAATCCGCCGGTGGAGCTCGCGGTGCTGGCCGAGGAACTGAAAACCTCGCGGCAGCTGGAGGTCATCGGTGGCTATGCCTACCTGATGCAAATCAGCTCCCGCATTCCGACGACGGCGCAGGCGCAATACTTCATCGACAAGGTGCGCGAGCTCTACCTGCTGCGTGAGTTGATCAAGGTGGCGACGGGCGCGGTGGAGAACTGTTTCAATTACCAAGGCGACCTCGAGCAGTTCATCGACAAGGTGGAGCAGGATATTTTCAGCGTGACCCAGGATCGTATCTCGGATGCGGCCAAGGCGATGAAAGAGCCGATGCACGAGGCCATGAACGTCATCACCAAGATGATGATGAAAAAGGGCGAAATCACGGGCGTGACCTCTGGATTCCGCGACCTGGATGCGCTCACCTTCGGTTTTCAAAAACAGGAAATGATCGTGCTGGCGGCGCGCCCTTCGATGGGCAAGACCTCACTGGCGCTCAATGTAGCGGAAGCGGCCTCCATGCCGCGGCGGGGGGAGCCGGTGGCTACCCTGATTTTCTCCCTCGAAATGGGTGCCACCCAGCTGGCGTTACGCATGCTTTGCTCACGGGCCAGAATCAACATGAAGTTGTTGCGGGAAGGGCTTTTATCTAAAAATGGCGATGAACAGCAACGCATGCTTGAGGCGGCGGACGAATTCACCAAATCCGCCATTTTTATCGATGATTCGAGTCACCTTTCGATCATGGAATTGCGGGCCAAGGCCCGCCGCCTGTATTCCCGCCGGAAGCTGGGTTTGATCATCGTCGACTATCTGCAACTACTCAGCCCGACCGATCCCAAAGTGCCGCGCGAACAGCAGGTCGCGGAGGCTTCCCGCGGATTAAAAGCTTTGGCGAAGGAACTTGACGTGCCGGTGCTTGTATTAAGTCAACTCAACCGCTCGTCCGAAAAGGAGAACCGCGTGCCCAGACTTTCTGATTTACGCGAATCCGGATCGATCGAGCAAGATGCCGACGTTGTCCTTATGCTTGCCCAAACCAGAGA
>JAGNQV010000228.1 GCA_017988885.1 Opitutaceae bacterium
AAAGGCCGGGCGGCAAACGAACGGACGTTTACGGCTGCCCGCTGAGTGTCTTGGCCGCGGCGCTGAGTTTTTCCCAAGTGGCGTCCAGTGATTGGGGCAGCACGCGGGTGTGGCCGATGACCGGCATGAAGTTGGTGTCGCCGTTCCAGCGCGGGACGATGTGGGCGTGGAGATGGGCGATGCTGCCGCCGGCCGCGGTGCCGAGGTTGAAGCCGACGTTGAATCCGTCGGGCCGGAGGGCGGCGGTGAGCAGCCTTTTGGCGAACACGATGGTCTCCATGAGATCGGCGCGCTCGGCGGTGTCCAACTCCTCCAGTTCGATGACCTCACGGAACGGAATGGCGAGCAGATGCCCCGCATTGTAAGGGAACCGGTTCATCAGCAAATAGGAGAGCCGGCCGCGGTGCACGATGAGTGCGACCCGGTCGTCGCCCAAGGCCGGCAGCTCGGTAAACGGGCGCTTCGTCTCTGGATAGCGAGGCGCTTCGATGTATTCCATGCGCCAATAAGCGTGCAGTTGCTCCATCTTGAAAACGCGCAGCAAAAACGCCCCATCCGGCAAAGTCAAAACCCGTGCGCGGGTCAATCTGGCGCAGCCGCTCACGGAAGTTGAGGAGGGATTCCGACTTGCGCGGTAGTATGACGGCCGTCATTCAATCTGCCCCGTGCGTTATCCGCCTGCCCATAAGCTCACGACCCGCCGCCGGATTATCACGGCGGCGAGCGCGGCATTTCGGGAGCAAGGCGTGGATGGGACGGGCGTGGACGAGGTGATGCGGCGGGCGGGGCTGACGCATGGTGGGTTTTATGCGCACTTTCGCGGCAAGTCCGAGCTCATCGCCGAGGCCTGTGCCGAGGCGTTCGACACGGCGGTGGTCAACCTCGACCGCATCGCGGCGCTGCCCACGCCGGCGAAGCGCGCGCGCCTGCTCATCGACAGCTATCTTTCCCTCAACCACCGCGACAACCGCGGCTCGGGTTGCCTGATCGTTGCCGTCGGCGCCGACATGGGGCGGCTCAGCGGGGCGGCCCGCAGTGGCTATGCGCGGGGGTTTGCCCTGCACCTCGACCGGCTCGGCGCCGCGCTGCGGTTGAGTCCGGACCCCGAACGCAATCGCGATCTGGTCACGCACCTCATGAGCTCGTTGGTCGGCGCCTTGATTTTTGCCCGCGCCATGGAGGATGCGGCCCGCAGCGACGCGCTGCTGGCCTCCTCCCGGCGGATGTTGCGCCGGGAATTTTCCTTCGCGGCGTAAAGCCGCTCCCACACTCCAGCCCCAGTCCATCCACTTTATGAACACACCTGCACCTTCTCCGACTCCCCGCCGCGTGGTCATCACCGGTTGCGGTGCCGTCACGCCCGTCGGCAACACCGCCGCCGACACCTGGGTCGCGCTCATCGCCGGCCGCAGTGGTATCGGGCCCATCACCCGCTTCGATCCCGCCGCCTGCAATGTGCGCATCGCCGGTGAGGTGAAAAACTTCGATCCGGCCCGGCCGTTGCCCCAACCCCTGCACCCGCGTGGTCCTGGCAGTGATCCGCTCACGCAGACCTTCAACCAGAAGGACGTGAAAAAATTTGGCCGCTTCACGCACCTCGGCACCGCCGCGGCGATCGAGGCCTACGCCGATTCCGGACTTGATAGCCACCGCGCCACGCTCGCCGCCGACCGTATCGGCGTGAACCTCGGCGTCGGCCTCGGCGGCCTGCCCGAGATGGAAGCCATGCACGACACCTGGAAAGCCGGCGGTTACCGGAAGATTTCCCCGTTCTTTATCATCCAGATCGCGCCCAATCTGCTCGCGGGGCAGGTGAGCCTGCAGCTCGATTGCCGCGGACCCAGCATGAGCGTGGCCTCGGCCTGCGCCACCAGCGGCCACGCCATCGGCGAGGCCGCGGCCGCCATCGCGCGCGGCGACGTCGAGGCGATGATTGCCGGCGGCTCGGAGTCCACCGTCACGCCGCTGGCCATCGGCGCGTTTGCGCAGATGCGCGCGCTCTCGCAACGCAACGACGCACCGGCGCAAGCCTCGCGGCCCTATGATGCCGATCGCGACGGGTTCGTGCTCGGGGAAGGCGCGGTGGTCTTTGTGCTCGAGGAATACGAGCAGGCCGTAAAACGCGGCGCGCGCATCTACGCCGAGGTGCGCGGTTACGGTGCGACCTCCGATGCCTACCATCTGTCTTCGCTGGCGCCCGGGGCCGAGGGGTCGGCGCGGGCGATGAACGCGGCGTTGGCGCGCAGCGGACTCAAACCCACGGAGGTGGACTACGTTTCCGCCCACGCCACGTCCACCCCGGGTGGCGACGGCGAGGAAGCCGCGGCGATTGCGACGGTGTTTGCCGACAACAAAGCCAACCTGCACGTCAGCGGCGTGAAATCCATGACCGGTCACCTTTTGGGTGGCGCGGGTGCGCTGGGCGCGTTTGCGGCGGTGATGGCGATCCATGACGGCATCGTGCCCCCGACCATCAATCTCACCCACGTGGATCCCGTTTGCGCGGCCACCGGGCTCAACTTCACGCCGAATACCGCGGTGAAAAAACCCGTGCGCGCCGCGCTCGCCAACAGCTTCGGCTTCGGTGGCACCAACGCCTCGCTCGTGTTTGCGAAAGTGGGCTGAGCGGAGCGTGGTTAAGCGCCCAGCACGCTAGGCCGCGAAAGCCGGAGTCAGGATTCGGCTCTTGGCGTGCTTGGCGGTTTTAGGTTTAGAGCAGATCAAATAATTTTGGAGTGCAAGGCAGGGCCCGATCTTCGGGCAGGCCGCTCGGGAATCGGGCCTATTCAGTGAAAAGCGGCGGCAATTTTTTCTGCAGATACTCCAAATTGCATCCTACGCCTGCGCTTCGGCGGACGGGAACCGCGTGCGCACGAAGAGCTGTTCGACCTTTTGGCGGGCCCATGGCGTGCGGCGGAGAAACTGCAGGCTCGATTTCACGCTCGGGTCGTGGGTAAAGCACCGGACGGTGATACGCCGGCCGAGTTCCTCCCAGCCATAATGCGCTGCCAGCTGGGTGACGATGGTCTCAAGCGTGACGCCGTGCAGGGGATCGGGAGAGGCATTCATTGGGTAGGGATGTAGCCTTGGGCGGCGAGGCCCGTTAATCGATTCCGAAAATGCCGCGAAAATCTGAACGATCAGCCTGTTTTAAGCGCAGCAGTGCCGGCGCGACGGATACGCCAAGGCTACGTAGGTCAGGAAACCCCGGCCCGGGCCTGCGCTCGCTGTGGGGAGCGACCGGAAACACGTCAACTATTAGTTGACATGTTTCGGGGGAGGACAGGCGGAGCGTTGCGGTGTGGTGCATTGGGAAGGTGCGCGCGGCGCTTTTGTAGGGGAGGACTTGACGCCCGCGAGGCACGCCGGCTGGCGCCGGCCTACCAAACTGGCACACGCCACACGGGCTGTCTGGGTGGGTGCTGCATGGACTGGCTTGCAGGGTGGGGAACGAGAATGAAGGACGAGGGGGGAGGGAAGCTGCGGGATGCTGGGTTGCCCTTTCCCAATCGGTTGGTGCGCCGCGGCGCGTGTTTCACTCTTCCAGCCAGAGGCTTTTGTAGGGGTGGTGGTCGAGGAGGGTGGGGTGCCAGCCTTTTACCGCGGAGTGGACGAGCCGCACGGTCGTGTAATGAAAAACGGGAATGATGGGAGCGTCTTCCAGCAGGAGAATTTCGGCGCGCTGCAGCAGGGCATAGCGGGCGGTTCTTTCCGACGTGCGGGCGGCCTGATAGATGAGGCCGTCATAGTCGGCGTTGCTCCAGCCGGTATGATTGTTGCCGGAGCCGCTGGTGAAAATTTCCAGAAAGGCGTTGGGATCGAGGTAGTCGCCCACCCAGTCAGAGCGCATCAGCTGGTAGCCGAGTGTGCGGCGGGTCTCGAGGAGCGACTTTTGCTCCATGTTGACGAGGTTGACCGTGACGCCGAGTTCGCGCCGCCACATTTCCTGCACGGCCTCGCCGATGACGCGGTGGTTGCCCGAGCTGTTGATGAGCAGGTCAAACGCGGGCAGGCCGGCGCCGCCGGGATAGCCGGCTTCCGCCAGCAGGCGGCGCGCCGCGGAGAAATCGGTCGTGAGGAGGGCGGGCGGCTGGTAGCCGGCGGTGCCGGGGGGGGTGAAGCTGTGCGCGGGCTGCTGGCCGCCGCGCAGGATTTTTTCCACGATGGCGGTGCGGTCCACCGCCAG
>JAGNQV010000229.1 GCA_017988885.1 Opitutaceae bacterium
AGCAGAAACAACCCCGCCAGCGCCAGAATCAGGCTGAATTGCAGGGGCATCAGCAGGTAGGAAACCGCCTTTTTCAGCCAAAACATGGGAAAAACAAAAATGGGGCGGCCAACGGGACTCGAACCCGCGACCCCAAGATTCACAATCTTGTGCTCTAACCAACTGAGCTATGACCGCCGTAGAGAGTCGGTGAAGTTCGCGAGCCGTCCGGAGCCTGTCAATCCCTTCTTCCCTGTCTTTGCCGTTGCCTCGGCGGACGGGGATTTCAGGCTGAAAAACACATGCAGCGCTTGCGAATCCTGACGTTCAACATCGCGCATGGTCGTGGGCTGTCACCCATCCAAGGGCTGACCTTTGCACGAAAAATCCGCGCCAACCTGCGCAAAATCGCCCGGTTGATCGAAGCCACGGCACCCGACATCGTGGCGTTGCAGGAAATCGACCAGGCCTCGCGTTGGGCGGGCAATTTCGACCATTTGGAATACCTGCGGCTGCACACGGGCTATCCGCATGCGGCTTTCGGGATCAACAACCGGCGCACCGGCCTGCTCAACCTCAACTACGGCAACGCCATCCTGTCCAAGCATCCCATCTTGGAGACGGAAACGATTGTTTTCGGCGAGCGCACGGTTGGCGAAAAAGGATTTATGTATGCCGAAATCGACATCGGCGGGCGTAAAGTGCCGCTGGTGAACCTGCATCTGCACTATGGCTTGAAGGCGCACCGTTTTCGGCAGGTGGAGCGGTTGATGGACTATATCACACACAAAGACACCCACCGGCGCGGCGCCTGGCACATGCCGCCGATCGTCTGCGGGGATCTCAACAATCCTGCCACGGGCCTGGATGCCACGGCGGAGTTGATGCGGTATTTCTCGCTGCATGGAAACTATTCACTGCATCCGCAGGCGGGCCCCACCTTTCCTTCGCCCCTGCCGCGGCGGGCGCTGGATTTTGTCTTTCTGCCGCCGGCCTGCGTGGAGGTGAAAAGTGAAGTGGTGCGCAGCCTGTTATCTGATCACCGGCCGGTGCTCGTGGAATTTTCCCTCAAGTAATGACGCAAAACTTTCTTTGCGCTGGGGAACCTTTGTTGTTGGATGTAAGACCCAATTGACCATGTCCCGCCTCGCCCAAGCCTTTGCCCTGGCCCGCGCCGAAAACCGCGCGGCCTTCGTTGCCTACCTTTGCGCCGGCGATCCCGACTTTGACACCTCGCTGGCGGCCTGCCGTGCAGTGCTGGCCAACGGGGTGGATGTGCTCGAACTGGGCGTGCCGTTTTCCGATCCACTGGCGGACGGGCTGACGAACCAGCTCGCAGCGCAACGGGCGCTGGAAAGCGGCATGACCGCGGCGCGGGTTTTCGAATTGGTGCGCCGGATCCGCGAGTTCAGTGCGGTGCCCATCGTTTTCTACACCTACTACAATCTGGTCTTCACCAATGGCGTGGAGGCCTATGTGGAGAAGGCCAAGGCGGCCGGCCTCGACGGCCTGCTGACGCTGGACCTGCCGCCGGAGGAAGCGGGCGAGGTCAGCACGGCGTGCCGGAAGCATGGTTTGGACATGGTTTTCATCGTGGCGCCGACCACCCCTGACGCCCGCATCGCCAAGATCGCGCAAGCGGCGACCGGTTTTATCTATTATGTTTCACGGGAAGGTGTGACCGGTGTGCGTGACCAGCTTGCCGGTAACATTCCCGAAGCGATGGCGCGCATCCGCGCGCACACCCAACTGCCGGTGGCGGTGGGTTTCGGCATTTCGAACCGCGCGCAGGTCAGCCAAGTCGCGGCGCACGCCGATGGCGTCGTGGTGGGCAGCGCGCTGGTGAATTGTATCCGTGACAATCTCGGTTCGGTGGAGAAAATCACGGCCCGGCTGGGGGCGGTCGCCGCCGATCTGGCCGCGGGCAAGGCACGGGCTGGGGCCGCCGTTGTCTGAAAGCTGACCATGACCCGGAAAATTCTACTGATCGATGACGACCGGATGCAGTTCCGGCTTGCGCAGCAGTATTTCAAGGCGTTTCGCTCAAGCGCCTTCGAACTGGACTGGGCCCCGACCTATGAGACCGGCATCGTGAAACTGATGAGTGGCAATTACGCGGCCTGTCTCCTCGATTATCAACTGGGGGAAAGGGACGGGCTGGTGCTCATCCGCGAGGCGATTGGCCGCGGCTGCCGGGTGCCGATCATCTTTCTGACCGCGGAATCAAGCGAGAAGGTGGATATCGAGGCGATGAATTCCGGCGCGCTGGACTATCTCGTCAAAGGCGAGATCAGCTCGCGCACGTTGGAGCGTTCCCTGCGGTATGCCTTGAAGCTGGGCGATACCTTGGAGGCACTGCGGCTACTGGCGACGCGCGACCAACTCACGAATCTGCTCAACCGCCGCGAATTCGAGCGGATCCTCGGCGAGGAGAAGGACCGCGCGTTGCGGTTCGCGAACTCATTTGCGCTGATTCTTTTGGACATCGACCACTTCAAGCGCGTGAACGATCAGCATGGTCATCCGGCGGGCGATGAGGTTTTGCGCAAGCTGGCGCGCCGTTTTGAGTCGGGCGTGCGCAGTGTGGACCGCGTGGCGCGCATCGGGGGCGAGGAATTTGCCATCGTGATGGTGGAGGCCGACCAAAACGTCGCCTTGGAAATCATGCGGCGGCTTTGCGCCGCGATCGAACGCACCCCGGTGCACGTGAGCGAGGGGCTGGACCTGCCGATGACCGTGAGCATGGGGGTGGCGATTTTCCCCCACGACACCGCGGCAGGCCTGGACCTCGTGGCGGCGGCGGACAAGGCGCTGTATGCGGCCAAGACCGGTGGCCGTAACCGCGTCGTGCTGTTTTCCGACCTGAAAGTCTAGCGAGTGGGTGCCGGCACCAGCACGCGCAGGCTGCGGGGTCGCACGGAAATTTCCAGCAGCGCGGTTGTTGCGTGGGGCTCGCCATCGGTGTGGATGAGGCCGGCGGCCGCACGTTCGAGCGTGAATTTCTCGGCCTGCCACCGGATCACCGCGGGATTGCGATCCAGTCGTTGGGTGAACAACTGCGTGAGCAACGGCAGGGCGGCCAGCAGGCGGACAGGCGGAATCGCGGTCAGGTCGAGCAGGCCATCGTCGACCCGGGCTCCGGGCGCGATGTAGGCATTGTTGCCGTATTGATCGCAGTTGGCGATCGCGAGGGTGAAGAACGTGGTGTCGAGCGCGCGGTGGGCCTGCCGGAGCGTGCAGGTTTCGGGCTGGTGATGCCAGAAGGCGGCGGTGCCGGTGGTGAGATAACGAAAAAATCCGCGCCGCCGCAGACGGCTGAATTTGTCGGCGATGACGGCTTCAAAGCCGAGACCGGCGGCATTAAAAAAAGGCAGACCGTTGATGAGGCCGCTGTCGATGACGCGGGTTTGCCCGGTTAGCAGGGTCTGAAACATGTGGCGGGGTGATCCGAAAATCCCGAGGTGGCGGCCGAGGCCATTGCCGGAGCCGCACGGAATCAGCCCCAGGGTGGCGGGAGTATGCACCAGGGCGGTGGCCACTTCGTTCATCGTGCCATCGCCGCCGATGGCGACGATCACCGCGCAACCTTCATCCACGGCGTGGCGGGCCAAGTCGGTGGCGTGCCGGGGGCGCTCGGTGGGGACGATGGTGGCGTCGAGTTGGTGGGTGGCGATGAACTCCCGGGCGCGGGCCAGCAAATGGGGGTTCCGGGCATTGTGGCCGGAGCGGGGGTTGAAGATGAAGCGGAGTTTCAAACCGGTGCAGGCTGGCAAGCTGCCGGGCATTGGGCGAGCGCGGAACACACGGGCGAGGCGGGAAAGCACGCGCTTGTAACGCGGGCCGGTGCGCCCAGATGATAGCCGGCTCGCATCATGCCATCCGTCCCCATCATTCATGTGCTGACCGGTTACACTGCCACGGGCAAAACGGAGTGGGCGCTGCGCTGGGCGGAAACGCACGGTGCGGAAATCGTGTCATGTGACTCGCTGTTGTTTTATCGCGGGATGGATATCGGCACGGCGAAGCCGACCGCGGCGGAGCTCGCCCGCGTCCCGCATCATCTCATCAACATCTGCGCGGTGAACGAGCGGATGGATGTGACGCGCTACATCACCCAGGCCCGGGCGGCGATTACCGGCATCCTGCAACGCGGCCGGCCGGTGTTAGTCACGGGTGG
>JAGNQV010000230.1 GCA_017988885.1 Opitutaceae bacterium
CTTTAAGCCCGAAGCCAATTGCTAAAGCCGGTGTCATCACCCAAGCTTTACCCAACAGCAAAACGGGCCGCGTGCCCTTCACCCCTCAACCCTCCTTGCCCCATGTCCAAAGTCGTCGTTTCCTCCCTTTACGATTCGGATGTTTTTAAGATGGCCTGCCGCCAGTTCGACAAAGCCGCCGATGCCATCAACCTGCCCGAGGCCATCCGCGATCGCACCAAATACCCGCGCCGCACCTTTGCCGTGGCTTTGCCCATCCGCCGCGATGACGGCAGCGTGACGGTCTTCGAGGGCTACCGCGTCCAGCACAACCTTTCCACCGGCCCCGCAAAGGGCGGCATCCGTTTTCACCAGCATGTCACCTTGGGCGAGGTCGCCGCACTTTCCATGTGGATGAGTTGGAAATGCTCCCTTGTCGGCCTGCCTTACGGCGGCGCCAAGGGCGGCGTCATCGTCGACCCCAACCAGCTTTCGCTTAACGAACTCGAACGCCTCTCCCGTCGCTACATGCAGGAGATGATTCCCTTCATCGGTCCGCACGTGGATGTCCCCGCCCCCGACGTCGGCACCAATGAACGCATCATGGGCTGGATGATGGACACCTATTCCAACCACGTCGGCCACATCGTGCCGGCCATCGTGACCGGCAAACCGATTTCTCTCGGCGGGTCCCAAGGTCGCCGTGAAGCCACCGGTGCCGGCGTCGCCTACTTGGTCACCAAATATTTGGAGGACCTTGCTATCCCGCTGAATCAGGCCTCTGTCGCCATCCAAGGGTTCGGCAATGTCGGCAGCGAAACCGCTGCCGCCCTGCACAAACGCGGCGTGAAAATCATCGCCATTTCCGACCATACGGCGGCGTTCCACAACCCCAAGGGCATCGACATTCCGAAGGCCCTCACGTTTGTGCAATCACAGCGCGTGCTGCACAATTTCGACGGCGGCGCCGAAATCACCAACGCCGAGTTGCTCGAACTCAAGTGCACCGTCCTCATTCCCGCGGCGCTGGAACGCGTCATCACCCGGGAAAATGCCCCGAAATTGAAATGCCGCATCCTCGCCGAGGCGGCCAACGGCCCGACGACCAACGAAGCCGACAAACTCATCGAAGCTCGCGACGACATCGAAATCATCCCGGACGTGCTCTGTAATTCCGGCGGCGTCATCGTTTCTTATTTCGAGTGGTGCCAGAATCTGCAGAACTTCTATTGGAGCCGCGACGAAGTGATGGAAAAGCTTTTTGCCATCCTCGACAAGGCCAAGGACTCCGTCGAGTTCCAGAAGCGCAAGTTCAAGTTCAGCCGCCGCCTCGCGGCGCTCACGCTCGGCATTCAGCGCGTCGCCGATGCCAAAGCCGCCCGCGGGCTTTTCCCCTGAGTTACCCGCCGGCATTTTTCCAGCGCGCAGGCTCGACTGAGGCGGCAATCGTCGTCTGGCTTCGCTCTTTCCATGCAGTCCCCCATCGGCGGCCCACGAATCTGGCGCCGGCTAGTCAGCCGGTGGCTTCAACCTGCGCGGCGCATGAAACGCGAATGGGAGGAGCGGGCGCGCACCGATCCCCAAGGCTATATCGGACGCGGTTATGCCGATTCAGATGCGCAATTCTGGGCCTCCGGCGAACCCGACCTTACCCAGCTTATTCTCGACGGGCTCCAAGTGGATAACGGCGCCGCGGTCTTGGAAATCGGCTGCGGTGTGGGTCGGCTCCTGCGCCCCCTGTCGACCCGCGTGCAACGCGCCATCGGCGTGGACATCGCACCGGCGATGGTGGCACAAGGCCGGCAACTGCTCGCCGATCTGCCCAACGTCGAATTTCACGTCACCACGGGCCGCCTAGCGTTCATCGCCGACGCTGCGCTCGACCTCGTCTATTCGTTCGCCGTATTTCAGCACATCCCCTCCAAGCGCGCCATCGCCACCTACATCGCGGAGGCCGCCCGGGTCCTGAAAGCCGGCGGTATGCTCAAAATCCAAGTGGACGGACGCCGCCGGCCGTTCTGGCGCGGGACCGACACTTGGTTGGGTGTTTGGTATTCCGCCGGCGAAATCCGCCGCGTGCTGGAATCGGCGGACTTCACCTTGGTGGACACTTGGGGCGCGCAAACTCAATACTACTGGCTCACCGCGGTGCGAAACCCCTCTTCCGGCCGGTTGGCCACCTCCAGCATTCAAGCGCCGCTGCCTCGCTGGAACCTCGTCGCCTTGGGCGCACTGCTGGGTCGCCTTGGACACGAGCCCGGCGACCAGCCACGCGCGATTGCCGACGGCCGCCGCGCCCTCCGCGAATACACCTTGGTTTTTCTGAAAAAGCACCGCGCTGCATCACCGGCTGAATTTGTGCGGGCCGCTTTTGCCACGCTCCTGAACCGTGCGCCAGACGCAGGCGGCCTAGAGTTTTATGTGGCGCAACTGGCACGCGGTGGCTCCCGCGCCTATCTGCTCGATTGCCTGCTCGCCTCGGCGGAGTTGCGCCGGGCCCTGCGTGCGCCGGCTAGCCCAGCAACATAAAGCAGAGGCCCATGATCACGGTCGGAACCACCGCGCCGGCCAACAAACCGCCCGGCGTGATGCCCTCCGGGAAAAAGCGGTTGAGAATGGACTGCCCGGCCGGATTGGGCGCATTCGCGATGACGGTAAGACCACCGCCAGTGACCGCCCCTGCCACCACCGCGTATTTCAGAGGTTCGGTGAACCCTGGCACGAGTGTTGCCAGATAAGTGATCGCCGCGTTGTCATTGAATGCCGTCAGCACCGTCGCCCCAAGAAAGAGCTGCACTTCGCCGAAGCTTTTCAACACAGGCGCAATCCACCAGCCCTGCAATCCGCCGTGCACCACCAAGCCGGCGAGAAAAAATCCCACCAGCATCGGCGGCTTGAGATCCATCTTGCTCTGGTGATGGCCGGTCGCCTGCATAAAAGCCAAGAAGAACAAGAAACCACCCACAAACAGCGCCGGGTGATGCGCGAAATAGACCGTCAGCGCCATGAACAGCAGTTGCACAAGCGTGACCCAGGCCGGAATTGATCGCTGCGGCGGCTTCTTGTCATTTTTCTCCGCCGCGATCCGCGCCAGCTCCAGCTTCGCAAACTCCGTCCGATAAATTGCGAAATACAGCAAGGTCGCAGACACGATTCCTATTGCTGCCTTCCAGCCGAAGTGGGTGAACATATACGCCATGTCCCACTGCCAAGGTCCCGCCACCATCAAGACCGGGGGCGCTGCAAAATGGGTAAACGTCCCGCCCACGGAGATACTGACGAACAGCAGGCCCAGAGTCGCATACGCAAACGACTTCGAGGGCCGCAGCGCATAAAACTTCCGCGCCAGCAGCAGCGCACCGATCGTCATGGCGGCGGGCTCGGTGATGAACGAGCCCAGCAACGGAGCAATGATCATGATCGAAAGCCACCACGCCGCCACCGAACCATGCCCGATGGCGGCGACCGCTTGCATGCACTGCTCCGCGAACCGCAGCACCGGCCGCGTCGAGGCGATCGCCATGATAATCACGACAAACATCGGTTCGGTGTAGTGCACCTTTTCACCCACATAAATCACGGCGGCGTCCCACCCCTTGAACCACGTGATGGCGGCGATGATCGCGATCACCCACAGGCCGAAGACTGCCTCCACCTCGCCCAGAAAATGCAGGATCTGTCCCTTGAAACTCACTTCATCCGGCCAGCCATCCTCGTTGTTGTCCGTAAATTTCCCCTTCTGCGCGCGCAGTTTTTTGTGGTGCTTCGCTTCCACTTCATGCGCCCAATGCCGGAAACGCGCGGTCAGAAAGGTATGCACCACCGCGAGGAGAAAAATCAGCGTGGCTACGACATTGAAGGGCTGTGCCTTGGCCCGGCCGATCAACACCTCCAGCACACTAGCGCCGGGCGCATCCGCGTAGTGACTCAAAGGCAGGGGAATCTCCGCCTCCGCGACTGGCGCCGCCGCCCGGGCCGCCACGGCGATGAGGATGAAAATTACGGCGAGCGCTGGGAGCTTCAGTCTTTTCATCATAGATGGTTCAATAATTCATCCAACGAGCGAATAAACAAGCCCGACCCGCTCCGCACCGCCGGTCTTTCCACATAGCGGCCAAAACCGAA
>JAGNQV010000231.1 GCA_017988885.1 Opitutaceae bacterium
CTCCAATGCTCGCGCCAACCGGCAGCGACCCACTCCGCCAGATAATAGAGATTCATCGCCTCGCAGTGCCGCGACTGGGAGAGCGCATGCACCCCGCCCGGCGGGATCACAATCACCGAGCCCGGCACCAGCTCCTGCTCCCCCTCCGCCGTGTGATTCCGCATCCGCCCACGCACCACGACGCTGATCTCATAATAATCGTGATCGTGCGGCGGAATGTCGGTCAACACCGCCACCCGCTCGACATTGAGCGGCCGGGTGGCGCTCAGCCGCACCGTAGCTTGATTGATGGTAAAAACGGGTTTTATGACGGAATCGTTCAAGTATATAACCGACTTATTCAAGCCACATCACCGGTTTTCGGTTATACTCCTACCCGTGAAAGAAGAATATCCCCTGTCCCCGCAACAAATCACCGCCTATCAACGCGACGGTTACATTCAACTGAACGACGTCATCACCGGCGCCGACCTCGAGGCCTTCCGCGACGCGGTCAATGCCGCCGTCAAACAGGATACGGCCACGCTCGATCCCAACCGCCAGAAAGGCAGCTACGAGCAGATTTTCATCCAGTGCGTCAACCTCTGGCACCGTTACCCGGACGTAAAACCATTCGTGCTCGACCGTCGCCTGGGCAGCATCGCTTCACGCCTCAGCGGTTTGAGTGTCCGGCTTTGGCACGATCACGCGCTCTTCAAGGAGCCGCACACCGGGGCCAAAACCCCTTGGCATCAGGACACCCCTTACTGGCCGCATCAGCAGAAGATGCATCAACTCACCATCTGGATCGCGCTGCGCGACACCACGATTCAAAACGGCTGCATGTCCTTCCTGCCGGGCACGCAAAAAATGCTCGATATCGAACCGGTCAACCTCGGCAACCCGCAGGAGCTTTATGCCGTCGCACCGCAAACCAAGGGGCTCAAGCCCGTCACCTGTGAGCTCAAGGCCGGTTCTTGCACCGTCCACAACGGCATGACCTTTCACTACGCCGGCCCGAATCGTTCCGACGGCATGCGCGAGGCCATCGCCATCATCTACATGCCGGACGGCACCACCTACCACAAGGTGCCGCACCCGGTCACCGATCCGCTCAAGCTCAGCGAGGGCGCAAAGCTCAACACCGAGATGTTCCCGTTGGTCTCCAACTGACGCGCGCCCACCGCTTCACCGTAAGGCGGATCCCTTGGGATCCGCCTTATTTTTTGCCCGGGGCAACGTCGTGACGATTGGCTGGTCAATTCCGGCGCGACCGCTACGCTGCCGGGCCATGAAACTCGCTCCCCGCAGCAAACTCGTCCTCATCGGCGACTCCATCACGGATTGCGAACGTGCCCGGCCCATCGGTGAAGGTCTTTTCGGTGCCGTGGGCAAAGGTTACGTTTCGCTGCTCGAAGGTCTGCTGGGCGCCATCCACCCCGACAAAGCCATCCGCATCGTCAACATGGGCACCTCGGGCAATACCGTGCTCGACCTCAAAGCGCGCTGGCAGACCGATGTTTTCGACCTGAAACCCGACTGGCTCGCCATCATGATCGGCGTGAATGACGTCTGGCGTCAGTTCGATCTGCCGCTGCAGCGGGAAATTCATGTTTCGCCCAAGGTTTACGCCAAGACCCTCGATGAACTGGCCCTCAAAACGCGCCCAAAAGTCAAAGGGCTCATCCTGCTGAGCCCTTTCTACATCGAGCCTAATCGGGCCGATGCCATGCGCGCCCGGATGGATGAATACGGCGCCATCGTGCAGCAAGTAGCGGCGAAAAACGATGCGCTCTTCGTCGATACCCAAGCCGCCTTCGATGCCGTGCTGCAGCACATGCACCCCAACGCGATTGCCTGGGACCGCGTGCATCCCAACGTCATCGGCCACGCGGTCATCGCCCGGGCGTTCCTCAACGCCATCGGCGTGCCGGTCTAAAAATTTCGGGCCGTGGCCAAAATCCGCCTCGACGAACTGCTGGTCGCGCGCGGCCTCGTGGAGAGCCGCGCCCAAGCCAAGGCCCTTATCATGTCCGGGCGGGTATTGCGCGGCACCGAGCGGCTGGAAAAACCCGGCAAGGAGTTCCCCGCCGATCTCGAACTCACGGTGGAGCAACCGCCGCGCTTTGTCAGTCGTGGCGGCGAGAAGCTCGTCGCCGCCCTCACGCAATTCTCGCTCAACCTCCAAGGTGCGCATGTGCTCGACGTGGGCGCCTCCACCGGGGGATTCACCGACTGCGCGCTCCAAGCCGGCGCCACGGACGTGGTCTGCGTTGATGTGGGCCGCGCCCAGTTGCATGCCAAGCTGCGCGCCGATCCGCGCGTGACCAATCTGGAGAAAATCAATGCGCGCCATCTTTCGCCGGGCGATCTGCCGCGGGCCGAGTATGATTTTGTCGTGATGGATCTGTCCTTCATCTCGCTCAAGGCTGTGCTGCCCGCTATCTGGTCCCTGCTGCGCCCGGGCGGAACCTTGGTTGCCCTCGTCAAACCCCAGTTCGAAGCCGGCAAGGCCGCGGTGGACAAAGGCCGTGGCGTCATCCGCGATCGCGCTGTGCAGGAAGCCACCCTGGCAGGCGTGCGCAGCTTTGCCCTGGCCGAATTACCCCGCGCCCGGTTGATCGGCAGCATGGATTCGCCCATCACCGGCGCCGACGGCAACCGCGAGTTCCTGCTCGCCCTAGCCAAGGCAGAATGAACTGGCGAAAAACTCCGTTCCCGACGATTTTCTCAACTCCATGAAGCCCATCCGGAAGCTCGCGTTCGTCATCAATGAGGAAAAGGCCGGCGCGCCGGAACTCGGCCGCACCCTCATGGCCGCAGCCCGGCACGCCGGTATCAAACTGAAGCGCACCACCCGCTTTCCCCTGCCCCGCGGCTATCTGCAAGGTTTCGACGCCTGCTGTGTCATCGGCGGCGACGGCACCCTCTTGGGCGTCGCGCGCGAGTCCGCCCGCGCTCAGGTGCCGATCATCGGCGTCAACCGCGGCAGCCTCGGTTTTCTGACGACTTTCTCGGCCGATGAAGCGCGCATGCATTTCACCGAACTGTTGCAGGGCGATTATCACGTCGCTCATCGCTCCATGCTCGATTGTTCGACCGGACCCGGCTCGCATGATCTCGCGCTGAATGATGTGCTCATCAAAGACACCATCAACTCCCGCCTCGTGCGCTTGGAGGTCCGGGCGGATCGCGAACTGGTGACCGATTATTATTGTGACGGCTTGATTCTGTCCACTCCGACCGGGTCCACCGCCTACAACCTCTCGGCCGGCGGCCCCTTGATTCATCCCAGCGCCAAGGTCATCGCCATGACGCCGATCTGTCCGCACACCCTCAGCAACCGCTCGATTATCTTTCAGCAGGGCACGAAGCTCCGGGTTTACAATCGCACGCCCAACTCACGGTTACTGGTCGCCATGGACGGCCAGCGCAACCTGAAGGTCGGCATCGGCTCACCGATCGAAATCACCATTTCCCGGCTGACGCTGCCGCTTGTCCAACGGCTGGATTATTCCCACTTCGCCGTGGTGCGCACGAAGCTCAAGTGGAGCGGCGGCGCCGCCGAAGCGCCGAAAACCCGCTGAGGCTGCCAGGCTGAAAATAAACAACCCCGGCGCAAGTGCGACCGGGGTCGGGTGGAGCATAATCAGGTTAAACGCTTACTTACCGTCGGTCGCTTTTTTGGCTTCGCGTTCGGCTTTCTTCGCTTCGCGTTCAGCCTTCTTCGCCGCGTGTTCGGCTTTCTTGGTCTCACGTTCAGCCTTCATGGCTTCGTGTTCGGCCTTCTGGTCGCCTTTCATTTTCTCACGCTCGTCGGGATCCAGCTTCCCGTTCTTATTCGCATCATATTTTTCCAAGGCCTCCTTCTTGTTCTCTGCACGCTTCTCCTTGGCTTCAGCCTTGGCCTGAGCTTTTTCGGCGTCGCTCAACTGACCGTCCTTGTCGGCATCATATTTTTTCAAAGCCGCCTTCGACGGTCCCTTGCCTTCAGCCTTCTCGTCCGACTTTTCCTGACTCAAACCGCTCACAACAAATGCCAGCGAAAAGATCGCCAGCATGCCCAACAATTTTGTGGTTATTGTTTTCATGGGAGTGC
>JAGNQV010000232.1 GCA_017988885.1 Opitutaceae bacterium
CATCTTAAAAACATCCGAATCGTAAAGGGAGGAAACGACGACTTTGGACATGGGGCAAGGAGGGTTGAGGGGTGAAGGGCACGCGGCCCGTTTTGCTGTTGGGTAAAGCTTGGGTGATGACACCGGTTTTAGCAATTGGCTTCGGGCCTAAAGCGGGTGAATTCAGAGAACTAATTTACTTAAGAGGAAGAATGATAGCTGAAGATTTGAGCCGTGGATTGCGTTCTGGGTTTCTTGGTTTCCTTCTTAAGCATGTCTTTTAAACTCGCGGCCGAATACCAGCCCACGGGCGATCAACCGCAGGCGATTGAGAAGCTGGTGGCATCCATCAAATCCGGTAACCGGCACCAGACGCTGTTGGGGGTCACCGGCTCGGGGAAGACCTTTACGATGGCCAATGTCATTGCGCAGTGCGACCGGCCGACGCTCATCATGTCGCACAACAAGACGCTCGCAGCGCAGCTTTACTCCGAGTTCAAGAATTTCTTTCCCGAGAACGCGGTCGAATATTTTGTCAGTTATTACGACTACTACCAGCCCGAGGCCTATATCCCGTCGAGCGACACCTTCATCGAGAAGGATTCGGCGATCAACGAGGAGATTGAGCGCCTGCGCATCGCGACCACGAGTTCGTTGGTTTCACGGCGCGACGTGATCGTGGTGGCCAGCGTTTCCTGCATCTATGGTTTGGGTTCGCCCGAGGATTTTACGGATCTGCGCATCCAGATCCGCAAATATTCACCGCTGGGCCGGAATGTGTTTCTGGAGCGGCTCGTGGACAATATTTACGAGCGCAACGACTATGAATTGAAGCGCGGCCGGTTCCGGGTGCGGGGTGACGTCGTGGATGTCATGCCGGCCTACTCGGAGCTGGGTATCCGGGTGGAGTTTTTCGGCGATGAAGTGGATGCCATCAGCGAATTTGATCCGCTGACCGGAGAAGTGACGCGGCAACTCGACCAGTTCGACCTTTACCCGGCCAACCAATACGTGACAACGCGGGGCAAGCTGGAACCGGCGGTCGCCGGCATCAAGGCGGAGCTGGACGAGCGGGTGGCCGAGTTTGAAAAGAATGGCCAACTGCTGGAGGCGCAACGCATCCGGATGCGAACCAACTACGATTTGGAAATGCTGCAGGAAATGGGCTTCTGCAACGGCATCGAAAATTATTCCCGCCACCTGACCGGTCGCAAGGCGGGCGACCGGCCGTTCTGTCTGATTGATTTCTTTCCGAAGGATTTCCTGCTCATGATCGACGAGAGTCATGCGACCGTGCCACAGATCGGCGGCATGTTTAATGGCGACAAGGCACGTAAGACGACGCTGGTGAACTTCGGCTTCCGGCTGCCCTCGGCGTTGGATAACCGGCCGCAAAGCTTCGCGGAATTTCAACAGGTGACGGGGCAGACGTTGTATGTCTCGGCCACTCCGGCGGAGTTTGAACTCAAAACAACGGCCGTGGTGGCGGAGCAGTTGATCCGGCCGACGGGCCTGCTGGACCCGGAGATCGTCATCCGACCGGTGAAGGGGCAGGTGGAGGATCTTATTGGTGAAGTCCGGCGGGCGGTGGAGGCGGGCGAGCGCGTGCTGGTGACGACGCTGACCAAACGGCTTTCCGAGGACCTGACGACCTACATGCGCGAGGCCAATATCCGTGTCGAATATCTGCACAGCGACATCGATGCCATCGAGCGGGTGGAGATCCTGCGCAATCTGCGGCTGGGTAATTTCGATGTGCTGGTGGGCATCAATTTGTTGCGCGAAGGGCTCGACCTGCCCGAGGTTGCGCTCGTCGCCATTCTCGATGCCGACAAGGAAGGTTTTTTACGCAGCGAAACCTCGCTCATCCAGACCTCGGGCCGGGCCGCGCGGCATGAAAAGGGCCGGGTGATCTTCTATGCCGACAAACTCACGAACTCCATCAAGCGCACCATGGAAGTCGTGAACTACCGTCGCGAACGGCAGATCGCCTACAATCTGGAGCATGGGATCACACCGCGCAGTGTGAAACGCTCGGCGCAAGCGAGTCTGCATGTCTATGACGGTTCAGGGGAGAAGGAAGAGGTCGCCGTGGCAGAGAGCGTGGATGACGTGGCGGCGGTGATTGCCGAGTTGGAAGACGAGATGCAGGCAGCCGCCGGCCGGCTGGAGTTCGAGCGCGCGGCACTGCTGCGCGACCAAATCAACGCATTGAAGTCAGGTGACTATAAAAAAATCGCGAAGGCGGCGGCAAAAGGAGTGGCCGGTGGCAAACGCGGCGGCTGGGCAGGGCGCCAGCGCTAACGTTGATTTATCTGGGAGCGCGGGCGGCTCGCCCGCACTGTGACTCGACCGGGCCAGCGGCGCGCGTTCTCAGGTTTACTCCCCCAGCTTCACGCCCACTCGGGCGGATTTTGCAGGCTGGGTTTGAGCACGCCGATGGCGGAGAGGTTGCGGTAGCGTTCCGCGAAATCGAGGCCGTAACCGACGACGAATTTGTCGGGGATCTGGAAGCCGACGAAATCGGCGGTGAAGGGCACTTCGCGGCGGCCTACTTTGTCGAGCAGGACGCAGGTGTGCAGACTGGCGGGTTTCAGTTTGCGGATAAGATCGGTCACGAGACTAAGGGTTTTGCCCGTATCAAGGATGTCGTCGATGAGGAGGACGTGACGCTTGGCAATGTCGAGCGTGAGGCTGGAAACGAGCTGCGGAGTGCCGATGGACTTCGTGTCGTTGCGGTAGCTGGAGATGCGAATGCAATCCAGCCGGATGGGATTTTCGATTTCCCGCAGCAGGTCGGCCGTGAAAAGGATTGCGCCGTTGATGATGGAAACGACGGTGAATTCATCCGGGCCGTAGACGGTCCTGAGTTCGCGGCCCAGTTCCTTCACCCGGCGTTTGATGCGGGACTCTGAGATCAGCACGCTCTCAAGATCGGGATGGATGGAAGAGGCTTTGGCGGAGGGCATGGTGCGAATAAACCGAGCCAGACAAAGCCCGTCGTCGGTGGCAATGCGTTACATTTCGCGCGCGGGGTTAATTCCTTTGACTTGGAGTGGGGCGAAATCTTGCCTCAGCGACTGTTCATGAGCCCGGCATGATTTCCATTCGCATCCAAAAACTGACGAAACGATTCGGGTCGGTCACGGCGTTGCATGACCTCGACCTGACGATCAACCCCGGAGAGCTGTTCTTCCTGCTGGGGCCCAGTGGTTGCGGCAAAACCACGCTGCTGCGCAGCATGGCGGGTTTCTATATCCCGGAGGAGGGAAAGATTTTTTTCGGCGACGAAGACGTAACCCGACTGGCGCCACATAAGCGAAACACGGGCATGATGTTCCAGAGCTATGCGCTCTGGCCGCACATGAGTGTAGCGGAGAACGTGGCCTTCGGTTTGGAAGAGCGGAAAGTGTCGAAGGCGGAAATCAAACGCCGGGTGGGCGAGGCACTCGAATCCGTGCGCATGAACCAATACGCAGAGCGACGGCCCAACCAGCTTTCCGGCGGCCAGCAGCAACGCGTGGCGCTGGCGCGGGCGCTCGTCATCCGGCCGCGCTGCCTATTGCTCGACGAGCCGCTGTCCAATCTCGACGCCAAGCTCCGGTTGGAAATGCGCACGGAGATCCGGCGCGTCTGCAAGGAGTTCAAGCTCACCACGGTCTACGTGACACATGACCAGAAGGAAGCACTGTCGATCTCCGACCGCATGGCCATTCTTGAGAGCGGCCATATCCTGCAGGTGGGCACACCGCGGGAGGTTTACAAACGGCCCGCGCACAAGACGGTGGCGAATTTTATCGGCGAGACGGATTTTATCCCGGGAAAGATTCTGGGCACGGTGGGTAATGTTGTAACCGTGGAAACCGCCGTCGGCCGTTTTGATGGCGTGCTGGGGGATCCGGCGAAAGTGCCGGCGGTCGGTGCGGCGGTGACGGTTTCGATCCGCCCGGAATGCTGGGAGCTGCACCGTGATCCCGAAACCCGCAATGCCGTGAAGGGGCGCATCGGCGAATCCATCTACCTGGGCGAGGTGGCGCAGTATGATTTTGTCACCGCCAACGGCACCAAGCTGAAGATTTT
>JAGNQV010000001.1 GCA_017988885.1 Opitutaceae bacterium
CCCCTTGAGTGACCCAGCCGACACATACTTTCAGCTCACCTTGAAGTGATCAATGACATGAACTGAGCGGCAAAAGCCGCACCTTCTACCTATACTTTTTCGGACACGCCTCCCCTAACGTCCGTTAGGAAATCCTCATTACGCCACTACTCGACCACTACTACGCCACTACTTTTTCACTACTCGCAGCGGACGCGGTGTCATTATTTTTGTCTTCCTCTATTCCCATATTATAATACATTAGCCTGATTGATGGAAAACAACCCGCTGCACGCCCGTCTGATAGAGGATGCCCGCCGATACAACCCAGCGGAGCACACCGGCGGCCTGCTCGCTCCCTACCGGGACGTGTTACTGCTCTGGCGGGCCAAATACATGAGCTACGAGCAGATCGCCGCGACCTTGACCCGGCATGGGCTCAAGGTGTCGTCCGCGGCCGTCGGCATCTTCTGCCGGCGCACTTACACCAAAGGGGAGATTCTCCGGGAGCGGCAGCGGACAGAAAGCGGGGCCGGTCCCAAGCCGGTCACTGCCGCCACGATCCTCACTCTCACGCCAGCGACTATTCCCGCCGTCCCCGGCAAACGCGGGCCTAAGATCGCACGAGACAACTACTGAAACCCATGAACCCACCGACCAAACGCATCATTCTTTTTCCTCAGGACAAGGGCGGCATCGGCAAAAGCTTTGTCGCCACCCTCCTTCATGACCACCTCATCGAGGAGGGAGTCACCGTCAAAGCCTTCGATCTGGATCACGCGAATTCTACGTTTCAAAGACTGGTCCCCGAAGCCGAGTTCATCGACACCGACGTGGACCCCAACAAATTAGGCACCCTCGACCGCATCATTCACGCCTTGAGCGAAGCGGACGTAGTCCTTGTGGACAATCGCGCTTCGGGCGGCAGCAAGGTGCTCGCCTACATGGACGAAACTCAACTACCGGAACTGCAGGCCCAATTCGACTGCCTATTGGTATTTGTGGTGATCGCCACCGACGACAAGGACGCCAACTCCCAGATCGCCGAGCTCCTCGATAGCCACGGCGAGCGTGTCCGCTGGCTGGTGGTCCGCAATTTCCGCGACGGTCCGAATCTGAACCTCTTTGGTCAGAGCAATGCCCGAAAACGGCTGAGTGAGCTCAAAGCCGTCGAAATCGACCTGCCATGTCTCGCCGAAGTGACCCGCAATCAATTGCAGACGGCAAACCTGACGGTCGGCAAGGGCCGCACTGCCACGCCGCTTCACCTGCTGGACCGCTCGCGGTGTATCCGCTTCCACACGCACATGGCAGGGGAACTCGCGAAAGCGCGGGAATTGCTCGTCGCATGAAACCAGAGGAACTGCTCGACCCTGCGACGATGCCGGACGACCTGCAATGGGTGGTCACGCACTACCGCCTACAGCCCAATGACCCGGTATTCCTGCTCATTGCGTGGCACTGGAATCGGATGCAAGCGTGCGAGGACACCGTCAAGCTGGCCATCGTGGAGCTCAAAAGCGTCCTCGATGCCCGAGTTGAATCCTTGGCCGATGCGGCGGAAACCGTCACCGGAGTCAACGCAGTGCTAGCCGAGGTGCAGGCGGTATTGGAGGAAAAGCCCGCTCAATTGGCCCAACAGTTCGAAGCCGAGTTGAAACAACCCGTCGCCCATGCCGTCAGCCAGCTACAGGCCCTGGAAAAGTCGCTGGCACCGCTCGCGCGTAGTTTTCAAACGGCCCAGCGTCGGCAACTGCTCGCAGCGTTGTTAGTCGGCGTCGCGCTTGGCGTCCTGTCGGCGGTTATCGTGCTGCTGGCGTGAAGGCCCGCACGGTCAGCTTGGCCGGGACGTGCTTCGCCGGGGCTTTGCTGGCGAAGGTCGGCATCGCGGCTCCGGTGGGCTACTGGCTGTCTCTGGCGGCAGCATCGGTCGGAGTGTGGCTGGCGTATTGTGCGCTGGTCGAGGTCCTCGGAAATCAGACCGGCATCGTGCTCCGGCTATGGGGGCTGACATGGACTCGAGACGAGGCCTGTTGCCATTTCTTTATCACGGGGGCAACGGGCACGGGTAAAACCGCCCGGGCAGTCGTGCCGATTATCCACGGTTTGCGCTCAACTTTACCGGATACGGGGATCCTCGCGATCGACTCCAAAGGTGCGCTCTGGAAGCCAATGGCCGCTATCGCACAAGCCCTTGGCCAAGAGGAAAACCTTCGGCTCATCCGCGTGCGGCCGACGCATATCCCCCGCCCCAAATGGACCCCATCAATCCGGCTCAACGTTCTTGGTGACCTTACAGTCCCATGGAGCACGTATGCCAAAATCATCGTCGATACGGCCACCGCCGCCGGTCAGCGCGGCGGCCAAGCCTTTTTTAAGGAGACTGCCCGTGATACCATCACTCATGCGATGCATGCTTTGGAGGTAGCCGATCTGCCAGTGACCCTTTCCAATATTCACAACGTGATTTGCATTTCGTCGGACACGGCATTGCTGCTTGGGCGATTGGCCGAGACCAAAGGGGCCACAGCTGAAATTGAACGCCAGTATTTCAAGGACTTCGCTGCTCAACCACCGGAACAGAAAGGTGGCACCATCTCAACCGTCGCCAATTTCCTCCGCCCCTACACGCCTCCAGATATCAGTGACGTCTTCTGCTCTACGCAGCCAAATTTCACGCTCAGCGAGGTCGATGCCGGCCGACTCATCTGCCTGTCCATTCCCCAGACCTATCAAGTCGAGCGGCGATACTTAAACCTTCTCTGCAAGCAGCTGTTTTTCCTTCACGCCTTCCGTCGCTTCGATTTGGAACCAGCAGAAATGCGGCAGCGTAACGTCATCGCCCTCGTGCTCGATGAGGGTCAGAAAACCACCCTCGTATCCGAGGATGGTTTTTCCGATCACGCCACGGTGGATGAACTACGCGAAGCCGGCGTCTGCCTCATTTCGGCGACACAGACCCCCCTTTCACTCTACGCCTCCTTTGAAACCGAACGAAAGGCCGACGTATTCATGGCCAATCTTCGCACGCAGATACACTTTCGAGCCGCCGACGAGAAAGGCGCCAAGATCATCTCCGATAAAATGGGCGGCCGCGAAATTCGTAAATACAGCGGAGGCGTCAGCCATGGTCGCACCTCGCGAAACTGGCAGTTAGCAGATGAACCGTGGTTCAAGTCGGCAGCGTTACTTTCAATGAAAGCAGGAAAAGCTGTGGTGAAACATCCCCACAAAACCGGGCGACCATTTCTCAAGACGCTCTCATATACATGCTTTACTGGCGATCGGTAGCGTCTCTGAGGTGCGGTAAGAATCACCAGAATTCGCTTTCCGCATTCGCCGGAAACCACATCCTTCACGCTCGTGCCGACTTCCTCCACGCCCCGTCCGTTCGGGTCCGCCGCCGCCTTACGCCCGCCCGCCAAGCAGTATTCGTTGCACCCACTGGAACGCACCCTCGCCGGCATCGTCATCGCCTTGCTGGTGTTCCTGCCCTGGGCGCTGGGTGGGATGAGACTCTGGGGCCAGTGGATCGCCCTCGCCCTCGCCACCCTCGCCTTCGTCGTCGCACTCATTCCGAGAAACTACACCGAACGTCACCATGCCAGCGGCCACCTGCGGCTCTACATGTTTCCGAAATTATACAAGTTCCCGCTATTCTGGCTGGGGCTCATTTACTTCGCGCTGATCGTTTGCCAGATTCTCAACCCAGCGTGGACCTATCGCTCGTCCAGCGCCGGTTGGTGGCTGGAAGCCATCGACTATATCAAATGGCTCCCGCACGGACTCGAAGGCACGCCCTTCAAAGTCATGAACGGCTGGCGCACCCTGATGATCCACGGCACCGCCTGGCTGATGGTCTGCGCCTTGTGGATCGGTATCACGCGACGACGCGCGCTTCTCGTCTTACTCATTACGCTGGCTTGCAATGCCGTGTTGCTCGGCTGTCTAGCCATCGCCCAGCGCGTAACTGGCACCGATGCCATTTTCTGGTCGGTTCCTTCGTCCAACATCATCTGGGGCACTTTCTTTTACCGGAACCACGCTGCCGCTTGGTTCAATTTAATGGTCCCCATCACCTGCGGCCTAGCCGCTTGGTTTCAGCTGCGTGCGTTGAAGAGTTTTGCCAAGTCGAGCCCGGCGGCAGTCCTCACCTTTCTAGCGCTGTTCCTGAGCGTAATCGTGGTTGGCAGTCATTCGCGTGGCGGCGTCATCTCACTTGTCGTGTTTATCGTGACCTTTTTTGTGGCGTATGTGATCCGCCATTTAACCCTGCCAGCATATCCCAGGCGCAGACTCGTCATAGGCGTGCTTGGCGTCCTTTTCTGCTTTTTTGCCGTCCAAGGCCTGCGCGAACTCAACGCCAAGGAAACGTGGTCGCGTTTCGACGATATCCTTAAAGGTAATGATGAATCTGTCTTATCACGCCGGTTGGCGACCCGCGCCACATTCGACATGTGGCAGGACGATCCTTGGCTAGGCCATGGTGCTGGTGGCTATCGTTTCCTCTTCCCGCTCTATCAACAGCAATATCCTGCGATCTGGGCGGAAAAACGATGGGACAACAAAACCAAGACTACAAAATATGATGGCCGGCGGCTTTTGTGGGAAAACGCCCATAATGACCCGGTTCAAGCCCTTGCCGAACTGGGTATCTTGGGCGTGGGCTTGCTCACTGCTGGTGGCATTTGGTGGTTGGTTGCAGCAATCCAGCGCGGGGTCTTCACCAATCTCATGGGGCTCTCCCTGTCGTTCGGTCTCGCCGCCATTCTTGCCCATTCTTGGGGCGAATTCGTGTTCCACTGTCCTGCGATCCTGCTCACTTGGCTCGCTCTGCTTACTATCACTCTCCTCTGGTGTGAACGTGACGGCGTCCGTCGCTAATCCCCCACCCTTCGCTCAATCGAGGAAGGGTGTATATTCAGGAACGAAAGTCTTAATCATTTTTTTGACATCCATCGCTTCCATTTTGTAGAGACCTTGCTCGATGGTGGTTAGCGTGTCCTCCGAGAGTTCACTCTCATCACGCACCGTAAAACGCATAATGCGTGGGTGCGCGGTGAGGGTGTGCTTTTCCCCGTGATGCTGCAACTCTTCATAGAGTTTTTCGCCCGGTTTCAGTCCCGTGAACTGGATTTCAATATCCTCGCCGGCCTTCAAGCCGCTGAGCTCGATCATCTGCCGCGCCAGATCCACGATTTTCACCGACTGGCCCATATCGAGCACCAAGATATCCCCGCTCCGGCCCAACACCGCACTTTGTAGCACCAATCCCACCGCCTCAGGAATGGTCATGAAAAAGCGCGTGACCTCGGGATGCGTTACCGTAACCGGGCCACCGCGCTCGATCTGTTCTCGAAAAATCGGAATCACGCTACCCGAGGAACCCAGCACATTACCAAAGCGCACGGCTACAAACCGGGTCGACCCAGTTTGCCGGGCCGCGAGCCGCTGCAGTTCCAGTTCGGCCAATCGCTTTGAAGCGCCCATCACACTGGTCGGGTTGATCGCTTTGTCCGTGGAGATAAGCACAAAGGTCTGACTGCCAAAAGCCAGCGCCAGTTCTCCCAGCCGCCGAGTGCCCAACGCATTATTGTGCACGGCTTCGGCCGGTTGCCGCTCCATCATGAACACGTGCTTGTGCGCCGCCGCATGGAAAATGATCTCGGGGCGGTAACGCTCGAAAATCTGCCGCATGCGCGTTTCATCGAGAATATTAGCCACCAGCGGAATCGCGTTAGAGGCCGAGCCCAGATCCGCCAGTTGACGCTCCGCTAGGAAAAGACTGCCTTCCGATCGCTCAACCATCAGTAGCCGCTTGGGGTTGTTCGTGGCTATCTGCCGGCACAGTTCGCTGCCGATGCTGCCGCCGGCACCCGTGACCATGACCACCTTGTTTTCGACCAGTGCCCGGATTGCGGCCGAATCGAGCTCCACCTGTTCACGGCCCAACAAATCCTCAATTTGCACGGGGCGGATGCGATTTGCTTTCACGCGGCCGGACGCCAACTCCTCCAAAGAAGGCATGGTTTCCACCGGCAACCCCAAAGCCGTCATGTGTCGGACGATTTCTCGCACTCGCTTGCCCGACGCTGTCGGCATCGCGATGACGACTTTGCTGATATTGAAACGTCCACGTAGTCCCTCCACTTCGTCCGGCCGACCCGCGACCATCACGCCATGGATAAGTTTACCTCGCTTATCCGGATCATCGTCAAGGAAGAGCACTGGGCGAAAGCCCCGGGCCGGAGACCCAAGAAAATCTCGGGCCAAGGCCGCACCGGCATCTCCCGCGCCAACAATAGCCAGATCGGCCTTCACTTGCGCACCCATCCGTCTGGCCATGACAAAACGCTCGCGGTAGATACGAGCCCCAAGGCGCAGCAGACAAAGTCCGGCCACACTGAGCACAAAATCGATTAACAGCACCCCGCGTGGCACTAAAATCAGAGAACTGTCGATCGGCCTGATCAACATTAGCAGTGCCACCGCTATCGCCATAGCTAGCCCAATTCTACCGAGATCAGGCACACTAAAGTAAGTGACCATGGTATCCAGCTGCCGCATCCAAAGCAGCATCAGCAATTTAACCCCCACCACGACAACCAGCGCCAATATCCGGCCAGTTTGAAAATTCCCCGGCACGAGGAAGTCGAAGCGAAACTCATACGCCAGATACAGGCTCATGATCAGCACGACCGCATAAGCACCCGCTAGGGTGAGGATGCGGCGGAATTTACTGAGATCCCAAAATGCTGTTCCCATGATATTAAGTCTCTAGGTCTTGGGCTGGAATTCCGGCATCGTGGCCTCACCTTGGGCGCTGATACCCTCGCGACGGAATACTTTCACCACTGTTTCAAAAAGTATGCCGCAGTCCATCTGCAAAGTTCTCGTTTCGATATAGCGCACATCCCAGTCAAATTTCTCCTCCCAGGTTAACGTATTGCGCCCTCGCACTTGGGCCAGACCCGTCAATCCCGGCGGCACTTCATGTCGGCGTGCCTGCCGCTTTGAATAGCGCGGCAAATACTCCACCAAGAGTGGTCTCGGCCCGACCAAGCTCATTTCTCCGCCCAAGATATTCAGCAACTCGGGCAATTCGTCGAGCGAGCTCGCGCGCAACCAACGCCCAAACGCCGTCAATCTCTCGCTATCGGGCAGTAATCGCCCATCTTCATCAGCCGCATTCCGCATCGTTCGAAATTTGATCAGTTCAAAAATTTCCCCGCGCAAACCCGGCCGACGTTGCCGAAAAAAAACCGGCCGGCCCAGATTGGCCCAGACCAGCAGCGCCACACCCAACAGCAAGGGCAGCCACAGCGGCATCGTCAGGACCACCACAATGAAATCAAAGATACGTTTCAGGCGAAGGCTTCGCATGGGATTACTTCAAAAATAGGTCGCGCACTACCAGCAGCGCTTCACTACATCGACCACGCGTTCCCGATCAGCCGCAGTGAGATTCGACCCCGAAGGCAGGCAAAGTCCGCGCGCAAACAATTCCTCGGCAACCGCGCCGCCTACACGGTCATAAGCAGCAAAAATCGGTTGCAAATGCATGGGTTTCCAAACAGGCCGGGCTTCGATGTTTTCCGCCATCAGTTTCTCCCGAACACGTTCACGGTCCGTGCCGGCTAACAGCGGATCGATGGTGATACAAGTCAGCCACCGCGTGCACCGTCCCCACCCGGCTTCTGGCATAAAACTCAATCCCGGCAAACCCGCTAACGCTTTTTGATAAAACTCCGTGTTGGCTCGACGGGCGTTTACCCGCTCCGCGAGCACCCGCAACTGTCCACGGCCAATACCCGCAAGCACATTGCTCATTCGGTAATTGTAGCCAATCTCAGAGTGCTGGTAGTGCGGCGCCGGATCCCGTGCCTGCGTTGCCATGAATCGGGCTTTCTCGATCAGTTGGCCTTCCGCCGAAACCAGCATACCTCCTCCTGAGGTAGTGATGATCTTATTGCCGTTAAAAGAATATATCCCCATCCGGCCACGAGTTCCCGGTGCAATGCCCTTGTAGGACGCACCCAAGGCTTCAGCCGCATCCTCGATCAATGGCACTTCATACCGGTCACATAACGTCTGAATCGCATCAATGTCCGCACTTTGTCCATATAGATGCACCAATACGACTGCTTTGGGCAATCGTCCTGCCCGCGCTCGTAACGCCAATACCTCAGAGAGACGGTTAGGGTCCATATTCCAAGATTGTCGTTCGCTGTCGATGAACACCGGTCGTGCCCCTTCGTAGAGTATCGGGTTCACACTTGCGCTGAACGTCAACGTCGATACCATTACTTCGTCATCTCGGCGTACGCCAATCAGCCGCATCGCCAAATGCAGTGCCGCCGTGCCGGAGGAAAGTGCCGCCGCATGCGCGATACCTACAGCCGATGAAAATTCGCCCTCAAACGCGTCAACATGCGGCCCCAGCGGGGCAATCCAATTGGTAGCAAACGCTTCACGCACCAATTCGAACTCATCAGTGCCCATATGGGGTGACGACAGGTAGATGCGCGGATGACTCATGGAGCTTTCCACTATGCTTTGGACCATGATCTTAATCAAGGAACTTACACCCTATTGGGCGTTTTCTCCTGCAAACGATTCCGGTTCGTAATCACGCCCTAGTGAATCCCAATCACTGGGAGGAAGATCGCTCAGCAAACTTCATCTTTAATGTGCCGCCCGCAAAGTAAAATTCCGCAACTCTACCCAATCTGATTTCTCCTGATGCTGAATTCGCGCACCGATCCCTACCCACACAGCGCCTTTCGGGGGCTCGGCGGCCTGGATCAAAGTCTGCCATTGCGGCCATTCCCCTTCCGGCAATCGGACTACAGTCAAACCTAGATGTCGATGTTCGGCATCGAGCCAACCTAACGTCAATTTTACCACTCCACTATTCGAAACATGGCCTCGCACGTCCACCGCCGCATTCATCGCTAGTGCCCCTCTAGGAATCTGAACCCATTGAAACAGAGTCGCGTCTTTCGTGCCGGCGATACGCACGACCCCAAGGGTCAAGCTCATCATGTGATGTTCCGCCGGCTCTACTCGACTTTGCCAAGGCTCCGGCAACGAAAGACTATAGGTAAGGCCTGCAATTTTACGGACCGGGTTTGGCAGACCTTGGAAATAACCGTTGATCTGATCATTATTCTCCTCCGCCACCAATTCGGTTTGCTGGACATGAAGCCGTGCACGAGCCATCGCCACGGGATCGTCGGTCAAGTAATCTACAAAATAAACTGGTGCAACCAAGGTCGGCTGAGTCTGCTGCAAAGCCTTTGTATAGTTTTCGAATTCCTTCCGTGCTTCGGTGAATTTATCCACCTGCACCGACAACAATGGCGCTGCCGAGGTTGCTTCCAACGCTAGTCGCACAAGCTTGTCTCGCGCCTCCTGCATTGCCACGAAGCGCTCCGTCACCCCAAAAGCATCACTGACCTGCTTCACACGGCTTCGTACCAAATCCGATTTCGCCGTTTGCAACGCCGCACCCAAAAGAGCCCGAAGTTCTGCGCAAACAGCACTGGGGAAAATCGTCGCTTGGGATTCATTGCGGAAATGCTTGAGCCAGTACGCGGAGCCGGGCTGAGTAAGCCATTGCTCTTCGCAGCGCGAATAAAAATGCTTCATCAGAAAAGCCGTTTCTTTGAAATAGCGCCGGTAATATTCCGCCAAAAGCCTGTCCGCCGACTGCTCTGGATCTTGCAAGAGCTGTGCCACCAACCATGGTTGCGGCCCATCGAGCCCCCAGTTGGGGTTCATTTCTGCAAAATAATCGGTGAAACCCAAGCGGCGCGCCTGCCGCAGATTATCAGCAATGAGATGAGGATGAAATCGTGGAATCAAAAACCCACGGCCGTAGAGGTAATCATAAAGTCCAAGGCGGGGCGAAATCCCGCTAGGATCAAATCCCTGACCGGCGTTCCTCTTCAAATCGCGCGGGCTCGGTCTCCCAGCGTTGAGCGTCGCAAGCTGCGTGTCTGAAAGTGAACCTTCGGTGCCGTGCCGTAAAGCCCATCGCACTTGCAAGGCGCGCTCTTCAGTTCGAAAAGCTGGATCATAACCCTGGGCACGATCAGCGGTCAGAAATGGAATCACTTGTGCATGAACCGGAAAATCCGGCGCGTTCTCCGTCCAATAGTAAGCGAGCGCGCCTAGATATTTGTTTGGCTTCGTCTTGCCGAAGTCCGCCGCCACGCGGTTCATGAACGTAAACACTAGATTAGTATAATCCGGACGTCCACGGAACCATCGCAAAGGCGTGACCAACGCCGTCGTCTCTGGCGATTCGCCGAAGATAAGCCCATCGTTCACACCCATAGCAAAGCCCATCTCATCGGGATGGGCATCGAAATACTCTCCTGCCTTCTCGGCTGCGTAAGCCGCTACGTCCTCTCGTCCCAAATCGGGATTCCACCACACCGATTTCTCCGGCGGTCGAAGTCTCCGCCCGCCTTCCATTGGAAAAAACTCAGGAGACTCGTCGAATAGCTTGGGCGGAAAAATCTCAGCTAGGTTATGAGAGAACTCCAAACGCGGCGTCAGCCGATTATGCCTTGCCCACTCCCCTCCATCGACGGGATTCGTCATCCCTAGTGCGCGGCTGGAAAAAGCCGCCGATCCAAGAGGCGACTGCCTCTGCCCCGACTCATAACCTGCATTACCGGGCATGAACCAACGTTCCTGCTCATTCACCCACTGTGATCCAATCCGGGAGTTATCTGTAAATATGACGGAAAGCGCCCACGCACTCACCAAAACCACGCCAGCGATTATCATGGTCCATGGGTTGGGCTGGGTTGACTTGGAATTCATTAAACAAAAAAGCAGGCACATTGTGCCTGCTTTGCAAACCGCAACAACCGATCAGGCATCAATCTGCCGGGTTTCCCTCTTGGTTTCCTGCCGTCAAACCAAGCTTGCCGAGCGCGCACAACACTTGTTGAAAGCCAGGATCCCCCTGCAGTTCCTCAAATGGTCGGTTACTACTCAGTCGGATGAAATATTGTTCCCGCGGATCCCGGAACATCTGTTTTATCACATCACGCCACCATTTAACCGGATGAGGCACCCGAGTAAAGCGATCACCATAATCATAAAGTTCATCGCCGATCACATGCCAGAAAATCACATGGCGACTTGAGATATTTGGCGTGGAAAATTCCCGCCATTCCCCGGGTTTTAGCTCCTCTAATATAAATCTATGTCGCATCTCCATGCAATTCCATCCAGCGCTTGTCCAACACCGATCTGGTGTATGCGATGCAACCACTTGCACCGGCATTTTTCCAGGATCCCAATACGCTACATACAAGCTCAGGTTTTTTTCCGCTGAGAAAAACTCACGGGAGTAAACGTCATCGAATTTAAGTATATTTTCCACGGCTTCTTCCGTGGCTTCGGTCGGACCCAACGGAACCTCACGTCCCGTCCAACCGGTTAATTGCTGAGGCAGAATTCCGTGTAAATGCCGACCTTTCCCAATCATCGCGCGGTTTCCAGAATTCACCTGCACGCCCAACGCGCCTATCAAAAGCAGCACACAGCCTATCATCATAAATCGGTTCATGGCACACTTTTTTGAAAACCAGTCAGCCATGTTTTCAATTCCGGCAAGGACGTAATTTCTAAGTCAATCAGTTCATTTTTTTTCGATTCGTGTCTCGTATATTCTCCCCTCTCTCGGCGTAGACGCACTGTGCGCCAGCCTAATTGTCTCGGTGCAATGAAATCTTTTTGAGGGTTGTCCGCCACATAAACATAGCCCGCTACTGCACCAGCAAACCGTGCCATAATACGCTCGAAGCCGATCCGATGAGGTTTCCAGAACTGACGCCCGATCTCATCGGTCACGATTATGCAATCAAACCAGCGCCGTAATTTCAGCGCTTCCAATTTTTGGCGTTGTGCGACGGCATAACCATCGGTCAACACGGCGAGATTAAATCTTGGCGCCGTCCAATCAAGAAATCGCGAAACAGCCGCATCAAGCGAGATCTCCGGAACATGGCTTCGATAAACTTCCACGAGTATCGTCACTCGTTCCGGCACAGCCACGACTCCTAGATCGTTCAACGCCGCATCGAAGATCTTGCCTCGCATCCCTGTATTAAAGTGCCTCCGGGCATGCTCTAGGAAGCCTTTTACCCCCTCGTGAACTGAGAGCCAGTGATCCACCGCGCGAAACCCCGAGTCCACGAAGTCAGCTTCGGCGTAGAGAGTATCGTCCAAATCGAAGACGACAGTATGAACCGGTTCAGGATTAGGCATTCAGATAAACCGCCGAATCGTAGCGCAACATTGTAAGACCATTCGTCCAGTTATTGTGGGCGGATAATTCACGCCCCAAATGCTCTTCGAGCAACCACTGGGTAAATGGGGCGCCTGCTTCATGCGCCAGCGGATATCCTCCGCCAAATCTTGCATTGATTTCGAATACGCAAAACACGCCATCCTGTTGCACAATCGCTTGAAAACAAAGAGGTCCACGTGCGCCCGACAAAGCGTTCCCTAGTTTTTCGGCGACTTGCATCAATTGAGGCACCCGGTCCGTGCGCCCTTTTGAAACCTCTCCGCTCCGCACCTCCAATCGTCGGTGAGGTACCATGCAGCGCAATATGCCCTGCCGGTCGAAGAACATATTTACGGTATACTCAACTCCCTGCCACATCTCTTGCACGATGTAATTCGACTCTGAAAGCCCGGCCAGATTCGCTAGGGTTTGAGGGCGGACAATTCCCACCGAAGCACTCCCCGTATTGGGCTTGGCAATCACCGCTCCAACTAGACTCTCTGGATTGGCGCGGTATTCGGCTAGGGTGACTGTCTTCGGCGTGGGTATCCCGGCATTCGCAAGTCTCACAGATGTGAGCCATTTGTCGTTTCCCAACGCAACCACGGCAGGCGAGGAAATGACGATACGCGTGCCGATACTCGCAAAATCATCGATATGCCTGCTAAGTATGGCCAACTCCGGGTCGATTGTTGGTACCAGCACATGAACCTGCTGCCGCCGACACAAATCGAGCAGCGCGGGAATATAATCCACTGAGGTGCAGCGCGGCACATGAAACGAGACATCCGCCTGCTGGCAGGCTGGACTCAGTTCAGGTTGCAGATCTGCGGCAAGCACCCGCAGTTGCACGTTCAGTGTTCGGGCGCTGTCGCGAAAACACTGGAGCAGCTGATTACGGCGGCCAGCGGAAGTAACAAGAAGGCAGGAACTCATGTATTTGCGCGTTTCAGCAATAGATCACGTGTGCGCTGAAAATACCCCCACGGAAGAGTCCAGCGGTTACGGACCTGATAGTGGCGGTGCATCCATTCGTAATCCGGGAAAATAGCCAGCAAGATTCCCGCCGTCCTGTCGTAAAGCAATAGATTGAACACAATGTAGCCGAGTTTGCCCCACTTCCTTTCCTTCGGTCCGAAAAGCCCAACCCGTAAGAGCCATGTGAGCAGGAACCGGTGCTTTCGCGGAGAAAAATCTAACCGCGCCAGCACCCAAGGCGGCACCGGCGTGCTCAACAGTATGCTGGGAATGTGGAGCGAAAGAAATACCGCCGTTCGCACCCCGATAGCCTCCACTCGCACACAGAATTCATTCCACTCAATCGGGCAGTGGCGCACGATCCGGTCCACATCGGTATGCAGGCGGAAGCCCGGCGCCCGCACATACGAGTGCTTGGCCGTGTGCAGGCAGACCTGCAGCAAGTTGTCTTCTGGGGCGAGCAGCCGAGCCGTCGTGCCCGGAATTGCGACCGCGCGGGCCAGCAACTCATCGGCGGGCGGCTCCTGGTCGGGCCGAATCCAGCGTCCCGCCACCGGACGCCATTGCAGCTCAAACCACAGCACGCTGCCATCCGCGAGCAGGCCGGTGTATTCCGCGCCGCCATGTCGCTCAGCTTGCTCGATGTCGGCCATTTCAAACGGACTGCGGTTCCCGAGCTCGAAACCCAACGATTTCATGATCGCATGCGCCCGGCGGAAACCCCGCGGCGATACGAGCGTGTCGACGTCGCCCATCGGGCATCCCGCGAGATCGCGATGCAAGGCGCGGGCGATGCCGGCATTTTTCAGCGCAACCAAGGCAATCCCTTCGCGGTGCAGGGCAGCCGCCACGCGGTCCAGTTCCGCCAGGTAGAGTTCCAACGTGCGGCGGGTCGCTTGCGCTGCCGTCCGCCAGCGCTCGGCAGTGCCCGTGGGCCCGAGGGCCGCTTCCAAGCCGCCGGCCACAATGCTCGCGGAGCCTTCGCGCTGCGCAAAGGCCCACAGCACCTCGTCCCCCACTACCGCATGCAGGCGCCGCACCTCCGTCACTTGAGCCGCTGCACCGGCGCTGATCGTCAGGCAGAACAATTGCTCGACGACAGTAAGGGAGGACAGGTTGATTTCTCGTTTCATGTCTGCAAAAGTTTTTCCAGGCGATCGACGATGACCGGCCAGGTGTGCTCCGTCATCACCAGGCGCCGTGCCGCGGCTCCCTGACGCGCCCGAGCGGTCGGATCCATCATCGCGCGCATGGCGCCCACGACGGATTCCGCTTCCGGGGCAACTACGAGGCCGCAGTCGTAGCGGGCAACCTGGCGGTGCAGCCCGGCGCGATCGCTGAGCACGACCGGCAGGCCGGAGGCCATCGCCTCAAGCAGCGCGATGCTCAGCCCTTCATAACGGGAGGGCATCAGGAAAACGTCCGCGTCGCGCAGCAGGGCGAGTTTCTCCGGCCCGGTCACCAAGCCCAGGAACCTGACCTTGTCGCCGAGGCCGCGCTCCGCCACGAGCCGGCGCACTTCCGCGCTGTCCGCCCCTTCCGAGGGTCCGGCGAGCAGCAGCATGGCCTCGGGCCGCTCTACCGCCAGGCGGGCAAAGGCCTCGACGATCACGTCCACCGCTTTCTGCTGGATATCGATGCGGCCCAAAAAAACAAACAGCACCCGGTCGCCCAACCCGGGATGTTGGCGGCGGTATTCTCCGCGTTCCGGCAGCGTAACGAAATCGGCCGGGGCGATGCCGTTGGGTAGGACCAGGCCCCGGTGCGCGAACAGCGAGTCCGCCATTTCCTCCTCGGCATTGAACGCGATATGCCGGGCCTGGTTCAGGTTGGCGCGCTCGAGGAGCATCAGGTAAAGCCGCTTGGCCAAACCGCTGCTGGCGCGCAGCGAGTCGCGCTTCAAGCTGCCGTGGGCGAAAATCAGGTAGGGCTTGCCCGCCAACCGCGCCGCGCGCGCCCCGGCCCAACCCGCGTATTGGAAATGGCTGTGCACGATGACCGCATCCGCCTCCTTGATCAGCAGGGCCGTACGCCGGCCCAGCGCGGGCGAGTAACCCCAGCGCCGCCAACGCGGCACGGACTCGTAGTAGACCGAGACGCCGTCGACTGGCACCGGCGCATCCAGCGGCACCGCCAAATCCGTCCATTCATCGGCCTGGTTGGTGCAGCAGACCGAAACTTGGTGCTCGCGCTGCGCCAGCTCGCGGCCAAGCGCATGCGCCACCTGCAAGGGTCCGCCAAACCGGAAGGCAGGCACGTAATGCGAGATGACCTGGACGATCTTCATGTGAGATTCCCGAGCAATGTCCGCAAAGCCTCGATGTAATGCGTGCTGTTGCGACGCGAATAATTCCGCACCGCCACCTCACGGGCGCGGCGACGGCAGGCCGCCAAGCGTTCTGGATCGTCGAGCAGCCGCTCGATAGCTGCCACCGCGGCCGCTGCATCGGCTGCGTCAACTCGGATACCGCAATCTTCGCGCGCGATTAGGTCGGCTACTTCACACTGCGCCGGCACCAAGGCCAATAATGCCGAACCCGCCGCGAGATAATAATAGGTCTTACTCGGCACCATGTAGCCGCCGAGCGCCTCTTCCATCGCCACTACCGCGATATCACCCGCCGGCAGAGTCTGCGGGAGCAGACGCTCCGGCTGGAACGGCAGCAGTCGCACGTTATCCAACCGCCGCGTGGCAATTGCGCTCTCCAATTCGCTCCATCGGGCGCCTGCGCCGATGATCAGGAAGCCCAAGTCCGACCGGTTGCGGAGTTTCTCCGCCGCTTGCAGCAGTCCGTCCAAGTTGTGGGTGTTGCCGAGGTTGCCCGAATAAAGCACGATCGTGCGGCCGGCCCAGCCCAGCGACTGGCGGAACGGGTTCTGCGCAGCAGACAACGGCTTTACGAGATCCACGTCTGCCCAGTTCGGCACGACCCGGACTTCGAGGTTTTTCAGTCCGACACCTTCCCGGCGAATATTTGCCGCCAGATCTTCGCCAATCGTAAACACGAGCGCTGCGCGTGCCCAGACCAAGCGATTGAACCAACGCCACAACACGGCCACCGGCCCGCGATCAGAAATCTGACCCAAACGAACAAGCACTCCAGGATAAAGATCATAGACCAAGACGCAGTAGCGCTGGCGGCGCATTACCCAGGCAAACCAGCCGAGCAGCGGAAGGAACGGCGGATTCGAAACGATAAAGAGCACTTGGCGGCTATCAGAAACTGCCACCTTCCGGCACGCCGTGGCAAAATAACGGAGCCAGGAAAAGGCACGCCTCGGCAGGCTCCGTCGGTCATAGTCCGGCGCCGGCAACACCGTGAGTGCCGCATTCAGCGGTCGGACAATGTCCGCAGTGTGTCCGGTCAGCAGTTCCGCCGAACCGAGGGCGCTCGCCACGTCTTCCGCCAGTTCGCGGAACAATGGGCCGGCCACTTGGTTGAGGAATAGAATGCGAGGACCGCTCATGATTCAAAACGGGAAAGAAAGACCAATGCCTCCCCTAGCCCTTGTTTAACCGCGACGTCCGCGCCCGCTCCGCGATTGAGTTCGTGAAATGCTGCGCGCGCTTCTTCTAGCCGGAGTAGCGATTCTTCTAACCACCAAGCGGCGGCATGCGCCATACGTATGGCCCGGTTTTCCACCGGCACTAACAGCGCAGGCATATTCGTCTCCGCAATTAACCACCGCGTCACTTCGGCGCGCCACGCGGCGCCCGCATCGCCGGCCAGCCGCAATCCCGAAGCATGCGTCGCAAGGTCATAAAGTTGAGTGCGCTCCGCGGCCGTCTCCCAATCGATCACGCGCAACCGGTCGCCAGCGACGAGGATGTTTGCATCTTGAAAATCACCGTGACTGAGCGCCAGGCCAACTGGCGCGTGGCCGGCAAGTTGCGCAGCCCAAGCCGCAAGGGCGCGAGCCTCGACTGCGAGGCCCGGAGCCAGCGTGGCGCAGGCTGCCTCGAGCGCACCGAGATGCTCTGCAAGGATTGCCACCCGCAGTGTCGGCTGATGTACTTCCGCGACCAAACGCGACCGCGCTTCAGCGCGCACCTGTGCCTCACGGGCGGGTGGCAGCCGATTCGCCGGTGTGCCGGCAAAATATTCCTCGGCGAATGCGCCGCCGCCGGCCTCAACGCCATCGAACCGCGGGGCCAGCGCCGCCGCCGCCCCTTGGCGGGCCGCTACTTCACGATCGAACGACTGGCGGCTGAAATGCGCCTTTGGAATAACGATGCTGCGCCCCGCAGATGGGTGGATAATTCTCAGCCGCCGGTTGCCGCCGATCACCAGTTGGCCAGCCGCCGCAGGCACTGGTGACGAGACGTCAAAGCATACTTGTGAAAGCCAACCGCGCGTGGGCGGCGTCACCGCAGCTCGCACATAGGCGGCCTGCAGTCCGCGCCGCCAACGAGACCTCGCATAACTGAACTCGCGCACGATCACGTCAAAACACGCAGGATCAACCTCCTCGATGCAGAAAAAATTCAGGTAAATGTTCCCATGCCATACTTGGTGACCGGGCGCCGGTTTCGCCCACCGGACCTGCACCGGCGTGGTGCGGCCGTGCGACCAATAACCAGAGAGAGTCTCCTCTAGGATCATGCCGAAAGGTTCCCGGCGGAGCAATAGACTCATTCTCATATTTTCACGACTCCACGAATTTCCCAGTGCACAGTTTCGATCGACTTCATACAGTCGATAATGTGCCATTTTCCCGTTCTAGCCATTTCTTGGTATTGCGCGTGACGCCAAGCCAGTGTCGCAAGCGAGTCCGGGTATGGATCGTGCTTCAAAATCGCCCGCCGTGCCGATTCCTCCGGGGGAACCAACAATAGTAAGCGGTGATCTGGCCGCGCGCATACCTTTGCCAATATCCGCCAGAGAAACCATGTTCCAACCCGTTCTTGTGGAAACCTGAGTCGGAAGTCCAAAAGAGTGTCTTCAATATATCGGTCGCACAGCACCACGCACCCGCTCCACCTTAATAGCCGGAGCCAGACGCCATAACATAAAACGAGGTCCCCGATTGCTAACAGCAGCCAAACCCGACGGACGCGCGAAGAGGCAAATTTCCGTTCCCGTTCACGCGACATTCCGGGATTGGGCAGAGCGCCAATCTGCATGCGACGCATGGCTCTCTTCGAAAGAGAAAACAGCGGCGTGTAGCCGCCACGCGCCCAAAAATAGGCAGTGCGCCTGCCCTGCTCTCTAAGGCTTGTCTCCAGCAAGGATATCTGGGTGGACTTGCCCGCCCCGTCGGTGCCACTGAATACGATCATCTTCACGTGTCGACTCATTGCCGCCAGCCTGAATCTTGATTTCGTCCGCGGTTTGCACGGAGTAAAATGCTGTCGACGTTGGTGCCCCAACGATAAAGAGTCGAAGACGCACGTCCTAGCGCGACGGCGAAATCCGTGTCCTTCTCCCGCAGTTTCGCGCGAATCTTTTCACCCTCCGGCGCCATCAATGGGCGCAAGCGTTGTGACAGCTGAGAAGGCATTAGCCGGAATGCCGCAATACTTCGATTATCGTATTTGCCAAATATTTCACTATTGATACAACAGCGGGAGAAAAAATCGTAGTCGGCAGAAAATCGAAACTGTGTATTGAACCCACCCATACGCTCGAAAACTTCCCGGCGAAATAGCGTTCCTTGCTGGGGAACCGGACAATAATGCTTCATGAGCCAGCGTAAATGTCGCGGCTGTGGAGACCGCCAGCTGAACAAAAACCGACCGCTGGTATCAATATGGTCGATGTTACCGTACACCACCCCCGCGCGTCCGTTATTTTTCGCCAAACTATCGATAATCGCATCGGCATAAAGCAAGTCGTCTCCATTGATATAGGTCACCCATTCACTTCGCGCCTCCGCCATGCCGACGTTGATCGCCGAATAAATATTCCCCCGTGGGAATGAAATAATCTCCGCACCGGCCGCCTCCGCTAACTCGATGGTTCCATCATCCGATCCACTGTCGACAATGATATGTCTTAGCCCGATGTCTTGGAGCGGAACAAGACTGGCCAGTGTGGCCGGCAGCGTGGCCGCACAATTTAAGGTAGGTGTCACCACCGTAAGCAGCGGGTTCGTTGTCAGGCGGAAATTTCCTTCTGTATGGTTTGGATGATCTTAGGCAGATATTTTTCCGACGCAAACTCGCCATGAAAGCATCTACGCGCCGCGTCAGCATATCCGCTGTAGTCCCTCCCTATTTCATTTAAAGCCGATCCAACCTCCGCGGTCGTTTTCACTACGCGACCGCAACGCCACTTATCAACATAATGCGCGACGCCACCAATTTGGTTACAAATAACCGGCAGACCCGCTTGCAAATAGGAGCTGAACTTCCCCGAAGATTTGCCTGCTAGGACTAGGTTGCGTCCAAATGTTACGTGTCCTTCACGTGTCGCGTAAAAGACTAAGCCGACATCGGCTCCGCTGAGTAATTCCAGTAAATCTGGAGCACTAAGCGCGACCGGTAGAAGCCTGACTCGCTCGGTGCTTGTGCATTGCCGTAATCGCTGCTCATAGGCGCCCTCCCCGATCGGAAATCGGCTTTGAACCACCATAATCCAGTCGTCAGGCCAGAATCGCACAGCGTCAGCTAATTCTGCCACCATAGTCCATTCACTGATCGTCCCGGCATGCACCGCAATCTTCATTCGGGCTGGCAATGCCAGTGACTCGCGGAGTTTCGTCGATCTTGTCTTACGCACAGGGCCCGGCCACGCATTGGGGAGTTGAATGAAATTCAACTCCCGCATTCCCCAGCTCCGTCGAAGCGCATTCGCTCGTTGTTCATCCTGAATGATCGTCCATTTCGCCCGGCGCCCTTGGAAAGTCTCCATAGCCTTCAAGGCCCAGATGGAGGCCGCGCGCAGTTCTCGCCAGAAAAGCATTTCCAGTGAAAAGTAAAATAATGGGATAGAAAAGTCCTTGGCAACTGGCGCACCGATAACCAAGCCCATGGGATCCACACAAATAATTATAACAAATTTTTCGACTGACAGTTGTTCCTTCAGTGCCTGACGCCATTGCCGCGTCTCAGTTAAGCGGGCACGAATTCCCCGCCCACTAACGCGTTTCATACCGTGAATAGTGGCCCACGGTGACGATTCCAATACAGACAGTTTCCCATAGTAAAACAAAGCCGGCCGCCAACCCGCTTGCGACACTGCCATGCCTAGTGCCACCAACGTCGGTATCGAGTCGTAATAATCATAGGGATGGACGACGGCGATGCGCATATGCATACTATGGGCGCCCGCAAGTGCTTTTCTGAAAGATGTGGTGACCTGAACCAGTTTTCGCTCCAGGAGACGTGGACCGTCCCAGTAAATGCAAACCCGCAAAACCTCCCATTAGATAGAACAAACAGTGGCCGGTCACGGCTTCACCTAGAAATTGATCCGATGAGAACGACATGGACTCGATCACAAGTAGGAGGATGAGTCCACACCGCGCGGCCACTTTTTTTTCTCGCTCCGGGGAAAAAGCCGACCGAATGAAAAACCAACTTAGCGCGATCAAAAATATCAGGTGCCCCATGATTGCCCCGACGCCAGCGCCGTTCCCTAGCCAAAGCAGATACATCGATTCGTCGATTGAGTCCAAGGTCCAGGCGCGCCCGAATCCAATTCCGGTGATGCCCATGCGGCCCTGAGTCCATGAATAGGCCACCGCGTCGAGGCGATACTGCAGCGAGCCGTAATTCTGGCCGAAATCCACAAATCGCTGCATGTGCGTCTCGATGTTTAGCAATTCGACTACGGTGCCCGTCTGGATCCCCCGATATAAACCAAAAGAGAAGAGTGTGATCGCGCAGAAGAATATCTTAGCCGAATGCCGGGAAAACGCCTCTTTCGCGAATGCAAGGATGCAAAGCACGGTAAACAACAACACCCCAATCGGTCCCGACTTCGCGCCCGATTGAAATGCGATGTAAACGCCAGCAAGATAAGCCCCGGCAGATATCCCTCGACGAATCCGCGAAGCATCATGAATAGTAGTAAAAAGCGAAAGCACAGTGAGGAGAACACCAAATGCCGCCGTCCAGTTCGCCCAGATCGACATATCCATCGAACCGACGTTAATCACGTAAGCGAGAAAGCCCTTACTCTCGTGATAGAGCGGATAAGCGGCACCAATTTTGGTCCACAGCCATATCGTAAGTGCCGAGATCAGTAAGCTGATGACCGCCGCCCATATCATGTCGCACATCTGCTTGTGCGAACGAGTCAATCCCACTCCAAGAATGAACAATGCCAAAGGCACCATTGCCGCCGTAATTGTCTCACGGGCTCCAACTCTTGTCACGAAATACGTCACCATGGATGCCAGGACGATAAGCGCCAAGCCGGCCATCGCGGTAGACAGCAACGCCGGTTGCGGCCGGTTTGTACTAAAACGGCCGCTCAACATTGCGGCGAAAAAAAAGCCGACGATAAGGAGCCGTTCGAGCGGAATTTGAAAGCGGCCAAATGTCAGCGGCTCCATAAGCAAAACAAAAACTAGCAAAACAAAAACTGACGGTCGAAGCCATCGAAGTTTTTCTTCACCTAGCCGCTTAAGATTTAGTTCAGTGTGATTTTTCACTATACAGGAGCCTTTCAAGATTATTTTGATAAACCGACTTCAATGTTTGAATTTCCGCTCCCGTGGGCACCATTTCCCTTTCCTCAAAGTAGTCCGCGCGAGAAATCCATTCCATCATTAAGCCGAATTGATCCGCCGCTTGCCCATGAAGCTCCTTCCCGCAGACGAATGCGCGAGTCATTTTAGCTTGGATAATGTCTCGGGCATCTCCGGATGGAATCGCGACTCGCGCCATTGAGCTTTTAGCCAGTCTACCTAAGGCACCTGCAATCCGCTCCGGCAAACTGCGTCCTGAACGCGACGAAACCCCATGAGCCGGGCCCCAACCTGCACGGCCTCTGATTTCGGCATACGATTGCTCAATTCCAAAAATAAACTCTCTGGTGATAAAATAGTCTACGGACAGCCGGTTCCGAGTCATGCAGTGATTGACCCCCAACGCCGGCGTATACAAGGCCTTCCCACCACTGTGCCTTATCTTAATAGACAATCCGGACTCGCCCAAACCACAAAGAAACATCAATTGATCAGGCATATAATCCGGCAATGTGCCGCGCAAATCCATGTAGGCGGACTTGCGCACGCAATAGTTGCATCCCCATATCCATTCCGGCTCGATGAAGCGTTCAGCGGTCCCAAAATCTATGAGGCTGAGATGATTAAGATATCGTCCCTCTGGGCAAGTTTTCCACATCATTTCCACCCATGCAGGTGGCGGATCATCATAAAAAGGACTGATCGGTCCGCCCGCCAAGACGAGATCCCGATTGCAAAAACGCTCCTCCAGCGCCACCAGCCAATCCGGCTTAATAAGGGTGTCGTCGTCAATGAAACATAAAATCTCTCCTTTGGCTGACATCGCCCCGGCATGCCTTGCTGCCATCAAGCCCCGCGGCTCGGTTCGAACGATGTTGATAAACTTTCTCACCGCATGGCTAGCGTTTACACAAAAGGCTTTTCCCGGATCAGAATTATCCACGATCAATATTTCGAACAAACTCTTTGGTAAATGTGCCGCGCTGATCGCTTCGACGCATCGACTGAGCATAGCTGCGTTGTTGCGGGTCGGGATGATAACCGAAAAAAACACCTTGTTCATGATTCGACTCGTGGGGTCCGCTATTGTGATTGCCGTGAACGACGTTTAGCAAAAATAGAATACAAAGATTGGATATCTGCCCTGTGATAGCGAAGGACGATTAAGGCCAAGGCAGCCCCCATAAGAACCATTCCCAGAGTTAAGGAAAACAACCCCTTCCCGTTGGCAGCTTCGACCCATTGCATGCCAAGTCCAATCACGGCCACGGGCAAGGCTAGGCGCAATCCCTCGCCACAGGCGCGCAATACCTCGCCAATGCGCAGACCCAAGCAACGTGTGACAAAAGGCGTGAACAACAAGCCAGTGGCCCACGCCATGACCGCGTGTGCAAATGCCAGATGGTAAATACTCTGCGAGGCCGCCCAGATAAATGGAAGAATCACCATTGCCACACGAGCCAATCCTAATTTTGTGGCGACATCAGCCCGGCCAATGGCCTTTAGCACTTCACCATTCAGGCCCATAATACACGAGATGCTGTTGAGCAGCGCATAAATCGATACGATGGCGCCTGCCTCGGCCCATTTCGGCCCCAAAATGAAACCTACATACCGGAAGAAAAACGCCGCGAGGAACACATTCAAGGGCAAACTGAATATCGAGAGCATGCGAATGGCTCTTAGATAAGCCTGCCCAGCTTGCACGGAATCAAGCCGCGCGAACCACGGCAGAGTAATCGCGCTAAATGGTCCCGCGACAATTTCCCAGCCGATCGTGCCGAGTTGCATTCCTGTCCGCAACAAACCCACGTTTGTTGCAGACTGAAACCGCACTACGATCAACTGGTCTGCAAAGTTGCCCAACCATGCGAGCACATTCTGTAGCGTAACATGCCCGCCGAACGACAGAGCCTCCTTGAGGAGATGGCCATTGAACTTGGGAGGCTCCGGCCGCCAACGCACCAGCAACATAACCGTAACGGATGTAGCAAGCGCGGCAACCACCGACGCGACTGCCAGAGCCCACACTCCGAAACCTTGGGCAGCCATGACAATCGAGACCAAGGGAGCAGAAAACGCCGGGATAGCCTGTCGGTAGAATGCCGACCGGAAATCGAGCTGCTTCAGCATGAGATTGAGCGGCGCATCCCCAAAAGGCCAGATCACGAAAAGTAGACTCATCAAGCGCAATATAGGGGCGATCTCGGAATTCCCGAGCCCGGATGCGATAAGATCCGCCGACAAAAGCAGCAATCCCGTCAAGAAGGCCCCCACCCCTAACTGCACCCAAAAGGTCAAGTTTAACATCGCGGCCGTGTCCCCTCGCGATCGAATGAAAGCCTGGCCGACACCAATATCCTTCAGCAGCTTCAACGCCTCGATGACGATCATCGCGGTCGCCATCACTCCGTAGTCACTCGGAGAGAGGAGACGGGCCAAAACCAATAAAGATAGTGGACGCAGCGCCTTAGTCGAAAGACTTCCCGCCGTGGTCCAGAAAATCCCCGATCCGAGCACGTGAGCGTCGTTCAGGTCTTCACCTTTTGACAAAGCGGATGGCTGCGCAGAGTTAGACAATTTCATGTTCCCGGCCCACTAGATGGCTAGCGACTTTTTCCGAAGCCTGCCCGCTGTAATCGCCCCAATAGAGGGAGCGATAGGCCATCTCTAAACCGGATGATCGTCTTGGCTCAGCCAAGGCGCGCAGCATTTCTTCGAATGAGTTAACCACTTCGCCCTTCATGGCTTCTGCATATGGAAAATGAAGACCCCGACATTTTTCGACATATCCATTGAGATCGAAAGGAAAAAGAATCACGCGCTTATCCGACATCATGATGTAGTCGTAATAAATCGACGAATAGTCAGTGATTAATGCGGTAGTGGCGGGCAACAATGGGTAAACATCCGTTGTCGACGATAGGAAAATGATCCGGTCCAACGCAGGATCATCGCCAAAAGGCTTCGGCTCATTCATGTGTAGCTTAATAACGAAGACCGCATTAGTCCTCTGCAACAGCTGGTTCAGACGCGGCAGATCGAACCCCGCAGCGGCCAGCACGCCGATCCCGTCGTCGCGAAAAGTAGGTAAGTAGATGTATGCTCGCTCCGCCTGTGTAATTCTGCGGTGTGTGTGGCGTTCTGCCTCTGTTGCATAACGCTCAAAATAGACTTGGCGTTCCTCTGCAGACCATAAAAGGACATCGCAACGCGGATAGCCAAACTCTAGGCAAGCCTCTTTACCCACGCGAAATGAACTAGTGAAGAAATAGTCCGTCACGAAACGTGACGTCGATAGGACTATGTCCGGGCGTCGGAATTGCCACGGGGCGCGCACGTAATTAGCAAGCGTAGCAACCCGCAAGTGGCTTTCCGGCGATTGCGTGTCGTTAAACTCGATCTTCTTAAGCCCAATCCCATGCCAGAGATTACACAATATCGCTCCGCCAGACGCGGCGAAATTTACGTCGGTCGGATAGAAGGAGTAGATGTGCATATGAGCTGTCAGGCACTCATACAGCCCAGTCCATGATCGCTTGTATACAGCCGGCAGGTTTCGTTCCGAGAAATAGTCTAGCTGCTCTTTTTTCCAACATACCCAGGTTGCCTTGACCTCCGGATGTCGCTGGACGACGTGTAAGAACAGATACTTCGAGTTGTCGACAAATGCACCACAATAGGAGCCAAACACCCATTTCATGCGCGTGCGTGGCATGCAAAACGAGATGCCGTAAAGCGAGAGTTCGGCCACCTTGACAATACCGTCCCGAATCAAGCGCAAGGTAGCGGATCGCCTCAAAAAAATTTGGGCTAATTTACGCAAATCAGTCTTTGACGTCTTGATGCCGTCGAGTTGCACCACCTAGCTGCCTATCGTGCGGACCACTCAGCCGGCCGACCACCCAGCCATACCAATGTCCTTCGGTCAGCGATTCCACTGAGTTCCATGCCCCTGAAGCAAGTAACTCCAATCCAGCCCACCGGAAAAGATCATGCAGTTCAGGGAGGAACAGATAGCGCAACGGATGCGCTTCACGAATTTCTGAGATCGTATTAGTGCGTTTGTCTTTCAGAAAAAGATCATAATTCACGATCACTTGATGGCATTCCGCACGGTGATCGGGCTCGGCCAGCCGCGTGACATGCAAGTCATCATCTTCCAATCGCCTAATCCTCACCGTCGGTAAGTCTCGAAGAACCCCAAGGCCATGCCAGAAATCAAACATGAATATGCCGCCGGGCTTGAGATGATGGACCGCCGTCCGGAATGCGGCACGGAGATCCTCATCAGAAGTCTGGTAGCTCATAACATGAAACAGAGAAACCACGGTGTCGTATTTTTCTTCGACGCGGACCGAACGAACATCGCCGACTTGAAACCGGAGGGATCGCCACTCGTTCTCTGGCAACACGCTGGCCCGCGCCTCGGCCAGAGCCACCATCCCCGGGCTTAGATCCACTCCAGTGACGCGATAACCCAGCCGGCCTAATTCGATGGCATGTCGCCCCGTGCCGCAGCCCAGTTCGAGCAATGTGCCGACCGTGCCGCCCTGCCGAACGATTTGGTCATGCACAAACCGCGCTTCCCCGGCATAATCCTTGTCGCGATAAAGCAAGTCGTAGTAGCGGGCGTATCTGTCGAAGACACTCATGGTTTCAGGCTAATCGCTGGCAGTGCCTCCGGCTGCTCTTCGTTGCGCACTAAAATGAAATTGAAACCATAGGCGTTGGTGCCCATCATGAATAACCCTTCTACCGCCCAATTTGGGCACGAGCTATCATCTGCCAGTTGTGCATAAAAAGCGGTTACTGACCCGCCTTTAAACTGGGGCTCACGCCACGCGAGCATTGAAGGATTCGCCCAGACGAAAACCGATCTAGCACTTTCCAGACAGATTTCTTTTAGCACTGTCATATGTTTACTATGCAAACGGAGCGTCACTCGCTATATATAAATGAACCGGCTTCCGGGTTGATTAATGCGCTTGGTCAAGCGCCAATTAGTTTCATTCACACTTACCACTTGGCGCTTTTCCTAAACTCGCCTTCGGCCTGCACAAAAACCAGATCCAATTGGCCTAACGCATTGTCACTCGGCCGGTGCAAGAAACCGACAACATCGTATAGTTCATAACCACGATCACCCATGAACATGATGATGTCGCGCGCGAGCGGCATGTCAGGCATGAAGCGATAGAGAGAAATCTCTACGATGAACATCTGGGTCCGGCCATATAGGGCACTCGCTCCGCGTAAAGCTTCCAATTCGAATCCTTGTATATCTAATTTAACCAAGTCGGGAACGAAAGAGGGATGCAGATCCGTCACTAAATGATCAATCGTCACTATGGTTGTCTGCCGCTGTTTGTGTGCGGCAACCTTCTCTTTATCTATGGCAGGAAGGAAGGAGGACCCCGCTAGATCATCGAAAATCGTTTGCGTCAACTCACCATTCTCGCGACCTGCTCCCGCCTTCACGTAGATGCAATTACCCAGCTTGGCTGAAACCTGCTCGAGTGGCTTCTCCATTTCATCTTGAGGTTCGATTAGAATGATGGCCGCCGCGGGGAACACCTCGCGGGCAAATGTTGCCCAACCTCCCCTGTTCGCGCCTACATCAATGATGCCTTGAGGCTGAAACCCTCTGTTTCTCAAGTAGGCTAGAAATTCCCTCGACTCGCCCAGCGGACGCAGCGCGGCTGCATTGGACTCATCGCGGTATAGTTCCCAGCCCAGCAGACGGAATCCCGGCATCCGGCTGTGCTTCAAATAGAGCTTGAATTTGGCCAGTACCCTTTTGATGAATTTCTTCATGCTGTTAAATGTGGTCTAAATAACGTTAAGTGCTGTTCACCGCCCACACAAAACCGCCTTAACTTTGTCTGCGACCACGACCTGTTCATCGGCTGTCAGCCCCAAGCCACTTGGCACATAAAAACCGCGCCGGGCCAGTCGTTCAGCGACCGGACAGTGCGCGCCCGTGAACAGCCCCATCTTCTGGAATGCGGGCTGCTCATGCATCGGCCAGAAGAAGGGTCTCGTCCCTATCTTCTCCACGCCGAGACGAAGCATGACTTCGTCCGCATCGAACGGATAGGAATCGCCCAGCACCAAACCGTAGACCCAATAGATGTTATCCGCATAGTCTGTGCGGACCAGCGGCAGTTGCATATCAGGTAAACCAAGGAAAAATTCGTTGTAACGCTGACCGTTCGCTCGCTTCTTCACCACGTGGGCGTCCAGTGTCTCCAATTGTGCAACTCCAAGCGCGGCCTGCAAGTTGGTCATCCGCAAGTTCCAGCCGAGTGCCTCGTGCACAAAACGTTTTTTCGCCTGGAAGCACAAGTTGCGGAGCGACCGGCACTTCTCCGCCAGGTCCGGGTCGTCCGTCACAATCATCCCGCCTTCGCCCGTCGTAATATGTTTGTTTGGATAAAAACTGAATGTGGAGATATCACCAAAGCTACCGCAGGGACGGCCCTTGTAAGTCTGTCCGTGCATTTGCGCTGCATCTTCGATGATCTTGAGATTATATTGGGATGCCAATTCCAGAATCGGATCCATGTCCACCGGCAATCCATAGATATGCACTACCATGATGGCCTTAGTGCGGGACGTGATTGCTACCGTCACTTGCGACACATCCATATTCCATGTGTTAGGATCAGAATCCACCACGACCGGTACCGCCCCGGCGCGCACGATAGCGGCAGCACAGGAGATGATAGTGAAAGACGGCAAAATGACCTCGTCACCCGGCCCCAAGCCCAGAGCTACAACAGCAGCATCAAGGGCGACAGAGCCATTGCTGACCGCCACGCCGTATTTTCGGCCCACTTTCGCGCTGAATTGATCCTCGAATTTTTTGATGAAAGGTCCCTCGGAGGAAATCCACCCTGTATCGAGGCACTCGAGTAGGTATTTGCGCTCGTTGCCATCTAGCAAAGGGGTGTTGACGGGAATATTGTGATTCATAATGCCGTGTTATACAATTCGCCAAGGCGTTAACTTCAAAGCTTCTTAATCTTTGCCATCTTTCGTTTAAGCGCCGTTGTCGATATTCCCGTAGTGCGCGGCAAGTAGACAACTTGGCAATATTTTCTTAGGTGGTCAAATTTCCCGGCCCAATCATCACCAATGACGAAAATATCTATGTCGTGCTTCTTGATATCATGAATCTTCTGTTCCCACGAGTTCTCGCGAGTAACTAGGTCCACTTGCCGCAAGCTTTTTAAGATCAGTTCACGATCCCTATAGCAAAATACACTAGTCTTCCCTTTGCTCTGGTTAAATGAGTCGGAGGACAGACCGACAACTAAATAGTCACCTAGAGCACGTGCACGAGTTAGCAGCCGAATGTGCCCGCGGTGCAACACGTCGAAAGTTCCATAGGTTAACACCCGCGTTATAATACGATTTTCTTGGGTTGGCTTATTTTTCATGTGACCTCTAAATACTCCTTAATCTCAAGGCGAAAGGAAAACTTCCTAACGAGATAGGCCGCGTGTATGGTGGTTGTCCTAGTCCTCATCTCACTCAATTTCCGAATTCGTATCGATAGATATTTCACGAAATGTGGCAAATAATCCTTTGACCCCCGCGTGTAAAAACGCGCCACGCGGCAGGGAATCGGCAGTCGCAAGGCATTCTTTGGTATCCGATCGGAAAATCAGGATCGTCGTTGGCAGGACGTATACCTTGAACGATATCTCCTGCCCCATTTTGATCGCCCGCCCCTTGAGCGTTCCCAGCACTTTCCATGGCCATCCGCTGCCGTCGCTTCGATAAATTGTCATCTGACCATCAACTGCCATCGTGAAAAAAAGTCCGCTGATAGTCCCTGGCACCCCAGGGTCTTTCTCAATTTTACGATCATCATCGGTCAGGGCAATCCACGCGTAGCTGTTCGGCCTGAACGCAGCTTTAAAGCGCACACAGAAATCGATGGCTACGCGATCAACGGTGAAAGTCCCTCCAATTGGAGAAGCCCACCCTTGCAGGGTACCGACCCAAATATCCTCCTTATGTACGTCGAACCCCCATTCGTCCGTTCCGTAAAACTCACCGCGCCCATTGTTGTTGCCGTAGTAATTGTTTTCCAATTGTCCATTGAACGGAGCCTTCGCACGAAACGGTGAGCGCAGCATCCGTTGCTTTCCGCGCAGATAAATGGCGTCGTCCGAATAAACCGCATCACACCGAGACCGGACTTCGCTGAATTGCCAGAAACGGTTGACCGTGTATATAACCACGCGAATTCCACCGTTCCGCATCGCCTTTAGCCATGTCGGATCAGTATTCTTTTGCACACTTACCCAACTAATGCCTGCCGCCTTCAAGGCCTCGGGAGACGAGCTGCCAGATGTGGAAACCAAATTGAGACATGCCTCGTAACCCTGCTCTGTTACAGTGTGCAGGATGGCTGGCCAAAAACTACTGATCAGAACCATCTCCCGCTTGACCTTGTGTTTCTCAAGCAACTTCAGCAACGCGAGAGCAGCAGCATTGTCGTTGTCCTTGATTTCGAGGCTAAGATACTGCCGATTGCCAAACTCGCTTATCAAATCCTCCGCCAGCGGCGGAGAGAGGTTGGGATACGCTTCTTGAAACTCTCGATCAACCTTAAGGCGGAGGCTGCGCCATGAGGCACTGTCGAAATTTTTCACCTGACCTGAAGACCTAGTGGTCCGATCCACGGTTTCATCGTGGATCACTGCCAAATTGCCATCTTTCAGAAGGCGAACGTCCGCATCGACTACAAGAGCACCGGTCGCAACACTCGCCCGATAGGCTTCGATCGAATTTTCTGGGTAGACATTTATATTCCCACCATGATCCCAAATGGCAAATTCGCCCCCCGCGAAAGGATTATACGGTTCTTGTGTGTAAGCAGGTTCGACGGAAGTATTTAGCGCGAATGCCAGTGCTGGCGCAACAATCAGGCCACCCATGCCCATGTGCTGAAGCAGTATCCTCGTAGCGCGGAGCATATAGTTCATGAGACTGCTGGACTTGCTTCTAATGAGCTCCACTAGGCTGTGATTTTAGCATGCGCACCAGCGATGCCCCCAAATCTGGTCTTGTCTCGGTCTCCTGCGTAAGGGCCTTGCTTGACTTCGATCATTTCCAACTCCTCCAAAACCTCGAACCCGTGACCGCCGGTGGCTAGCAGTATGACATCACCGGCTTCTAACACTCGGCTTTCCAAATAAGCTTGGCTGTTGTCGTAAAAATCAACCCGTAGTTTACCGCGCTTGATGAACAACACCTCAAGTGTATATTCCACTGACCTAGCCACGGGATTATGCACGTGCGGCGCAATGAGCTTGCCAGCTGGATGTTGCATGTAGGCCAGTTGCTGCGAGAACTCGTTAGGGGTGAAAAAATGTATACCCGGCTGATTAAATTGATGGGGGACGATCAAAGCGAGTAATTCGCCTTGGTGACGGATTTCGGTAATCATGATTTATCCTCCAAAGTTTTCAGATGGGCTTCACGCTTAGCCACGGCACTATCGGCCTCAAGCATGAGTTTCACTAACTCCTTAAACTTCACTTTCGGCTGCCATTGGAGCTTTACCTTCGCTTTAGTCGCATCTCCGATCAGCAAGTCCACTTCTGTCGGTCGCAGGTAATCGTCGTCTATAACGAGATGTTTACGCCAATCCAATCCAGCAAGTCCAAAGGTCTCCTCAACGAACTCCCGGACTGAGTGAGCCTCCCCGGTGGCAACAACGAAATCCTCCGGAGCATCCAACTGAAGCATCCTCCACATCGCTTCGCAATACTCTGGCGCGTAACCCCAGTCTCGCTTGGCATCAAGATTACCTAGGACAAGTTTGTCCTGAAGCCCATGCAGGATGCGAGCGACCCCCAGCGTAATCTTACGCGTCACGAAGGACTCGCCGCGTCGAGGCGATTCATGATTAAATAGGATGCCGTTGCACGCATACATTCCGTAGGCTTCGCGGTAGTTTTTAACGATCCAGAAGCCATAGAGCTTTGCGACTCCATAGGGACTGCGCGGATAAAATGGAGTGGTCTCGACCTGTGGAATCGCCTGCACCTTGCCATATAGTTCGCTTGTCGACGCTTGGTAGAAACGCGTTGCCAGCTTTTTCTGTCGGATCGCCTCCAAGAAGTTCAACGTGCCCAAGGCATCAACAGTTGCGGTGTAGTGCGGAACATCAAACGACACCTTCACGTGGCTCTGCGCCGCTAGATTGTAGATCTCATCCGGCCGCGTCGATTCGACGATATTTGCCACCGAACTAGCATCGGTAATGTCACCGTAGTGAAGGAAAAAACGCTTTTCCTTGTTGGCGGCATTATTGAAATACAGGTGATCGATACGTCCCGTGTTGAATGTGCTGCTTCGCCGAACCATTCCATGCACTTCGTAACCCTTCGCTAGTAGTATCTCGGCCAGATACGAGCCATCTTGCCCGGTTATTCCAGCGATAAGTGCACGTTTCATAATGGTATCTAGGGGAAGAATGCTAGGTTAGAAAACAACTGAATTGACGCGGTCATAATCCGCGCAACTGACCAGCTTTCTCTTCCTGAGCAAAGGCCGCGTAAGTTTGGGCTACTCCTTGCGCCAAGGAAACCTGGGCACGCCACCCAAGCGCAGTAAGTTGAGAAATATCCATGAGCTTTCGCTGCGTGCCATCAGGCTTGCTCGTATCCCAACGGATTTCACCCACGTAACCCGTGACCGCAGCGACGATCCCAGCCAGCTCCCTGATCGTAATGTCCGCGCCTGTGCCTACGTTGACCCAGTCTGGCGGGGACGGCAATTTCTGCAAGAAGGCGCAAGCATCAGCGAGATCGTTCACATGCATGAATTCGCGGCGGACCAGTCCAGTGCCCCATGCGATAACGGCCGGCAGCCGGCGGGTCTTGGCATCATGGAACCTCCGTATCAGGGCTGGCAACACATGCGAATTCTGCGGATGGTAATTATCTCCCTGCCCATATAGATTTGTCGGCATCGCCGAGTGATAGGTCACCCCATATTGCTTCCGATAATATTGACATAACTTCATCCCCGCGATCTTCGCAATGGCGTAAGCTTCGTTGGTCGGCTCAAGTGAGCCGGTCAACAGACAATTCTCGGACATCGGCTGCGGCGCATGCTTCGGATAGATGCACGAACTGCCTAAAAATAGCAGACGTTGCACACCAGCGCGATGCGCACCATGAATAGAATTCAATGCAATGGCGAGATTATCATGGAGAAACTCGGCCGGATAAGTCGCATTGGCATGGATGCCGCCCACCTTCGCCGCGGCCACGATCACGGCGTCGGGCTTCTCCGCAGTATAGAAGGCTTCGACCTCCTCCCCGTTAGTCAGATCCAGTTCTTGGCGCGTGCGAAGCACAAGCGTGACCCCCGGCTCCGCAGCATATCGCCGCACCAGTGCGCGGCCTACCATTCCATTATGTCCCGCAATGAAGAGTTTCATGATAGTGGCAGCTATTTTTCCCAGTTCGCAGGATACTGCTCACACCTTCGGCAGCTGCGCGATCTGGGCCTCGCGTTTGGCCTGATCAAGATCGGCATCGATCATGATTTTCACAAGCTCCTTGAAACGCACCTTCGGTTCCCAACCCAGTTGCTTCTTAGCCTTAATGGGATTGCCGATGAGAAGCTCAACCTCCGCAGGACGCTCGTAACGCGCATCATATTTCACGTATTTCCTCCAGTCTAGATCCAGCAGCCCAAAGCTTTCCTCGATGAACTCTTTAACCGTGTGCGTCTCGTTTGTAGCGACTACATAGTCGTCGGGCTGGTCCTGTTGAAGCATGACCCACATCATCTCAACGTATTCTTTGGCGTAGCCCCAGTCACGCTTGGCCTCAAGGTTGCCCATATAGAGGCCTTCTTGCAGCCCCAGTTTGATGCGAGTGGCGGCGCGTGTGATTTTGCGCGTAACAAAAGTCTCACCGCGGCGCGGGCTCTCGTGATTAAAGAGTATACCTGAAGAGGCGTGGAGATTATAGCTCTCGCGATAGTTCACCGTCAGCCAGTGCGCATACATCTTGGCGCAACCATACGGCGAGCGGGGCCAGAAAGGCGTGGTTTCGACCTGCGGTACTTCCTGTACCTTCCCAAACATCTCGGAAGACGAGGCTTGGTAGTAGCGGCATTTCTTTACGAGCCCGGCCTCGCGAATTGCTTCCAAAATGCGGACGGCGCCCAAACCTGTGACATCCCCCGTATACTCCGGAATATCGAATGACACGCGCACATGCGACTGCGCGGCGAGATTGTAGATTTCGTCAGGCTGAAGGCTGTAGAGCAGCTTCACCATTTGCACTGAATCGGCAAGATCACCGTAGTGCAGGAAGAGCTTCACGCCATTGACATGCGGATCACGGTATAGGTGATCGATGCGACCAGTGTTGAAAGTCGAGGCTCGACGAATGACCCCGTGAACTTCGTAACCCTTGGCGAGGAGAAACTCGGCAAGGTAGGAACCATCCTGACCGGTTATTCCGGTGATCAGAGCTTTTTTTAAAATCATAGTGCCTTAAGCAAAAATGCCTGTGCTGCGACCAATACCATCACGGCTTCGCCCCGTCGCTTCTTATATTGGAGCAATTGAGGTGGATCTTAATTTTTTGCCGCATATGCAGTCACCGGCGCTGCACCAGTAACCTGTCAAATCTTGGTCAGCTTCAAAAAAGTTTTCGCCACCGGCATTAGCGCGATTGCTCGATCATGCCAGCGTTGAAGTTTTTGCAGTCGCTCAGTGATCAACTTTTGATCACTGCCAGTCAATACGCCTAAAGACTTCATCAAATTGCCCAATCGGTTTTTCCCCTGCTTCAGCTGGGTATCTAGCCGCTGCTCCAGAAATCGCTGAATAAGCCGGCGCATCTCAAGATCAGGCGAGAAAAGTTCAGTGCGGTCTTTTTCGGTCGAAACCTCCGTAATCGCACCAATCTCACGCAAGGCTCGCAACCCCTGGCTGATTGAACCCTTGGAAAAATCCAGTCGTGACTCAATATCTGAAAAACTGAGTGGCTCTGGCGAGGCGAAGACGATGCCATAAATCGCGGCGACTGACTTTGGCACCCCAAGCAACTCCGCCGCGTCGACAAAAAACGCGACCATCTGAGTCTCGAAAAGCACAATACCCGACGGACGGTCACCAGCGATGACCAACGAATCCGGAGGTATTTGAAGTGAGGCGCCAGATGGCATTCCTGAAGACCGAACAGGAAATTTCTTTAATTTCAATTGAAAATGAACCTGTTTTTTATTTTCAGGACCCAGCGCACCCCGCCGCACTTGGTCTGGCGTGAGTGAAAAATATTCGCGCGACGTCAACAGACTCGCCCATTGCGTGTAGCGCAGCCGCAGAAATCGCTCCGTCAAACCACATTCATCAGCGGCCAACGCCAAATCTGAACCCGCCATGGCCAGTCGATACGCGAGGTAGGATCGACGCGGCATCGCGTTCGAACGCGGTCGCCTCGTTTCGGGGCTCACCCGCCCTTGCGCAATCAGTCGAATATAACGCGATCCCATGACCAGCTTCTCGACCCGACGAAACTTCTGCCAGTGATTGGGTGGGTGGAATGGCAACGCACGTTGCTTAATCCACTTTAGCCAGGCACGCAGCACCGGCAGAATCCGGATTACCCGACGACCGGTTGGCGCAAGTTCACGGTCCAACGTTATCTCCCCACGCCGTAGGTCGATCTGACTCCATGGCACCGGATGGGCTTGCAGTCGTTCTGTCTCGTAAGTGCGTAAACCACCGAACAGGGCGAGAACCCAATAACCAATTTGATCAGTATGCATCGTCTCCTGGAGGATCCACCGCACTTCCTCCGGGGTGTAGATCAGCATCGACTTGGTGGGCCGCACCGGTCGCTTGATGGTATTCACTAGTAGATTTTCTTGAATATACCCTACCCGAACCAGCCAGTTAAAGTACGCCATTACGGTCTCCCAGTGGGACAACAAGGTATGCGCCTTCGACCAACGTTTGAAATACGTCGTCATGTCGCTCCCTTGCAGCGTAGTGACCGGTCGGGAGCCAAATACTGTGACGAAGGTATCCAATCGCTGGCGATAAACCTGCAGCGTCCTCGGCGAGCGATTTTGGCCGCGCTTAAACTCAAGGAAGGCAGCCGCACTCTCCCCCACGGTCAGCTCATGATGAGTGGCCTGCTCGGCCATTACCTCTGCAATCGAGCGGATCTCGTGTCTTTTCGCCAAGATCGTAATGGCCTTGTCCGCTGGAGTAGCTTCGCTGACCGTTGTCACCCCTGACGGGACCAAGGGTTCCACCAGTGCAGTCTGGAGCAAATTCTCCAGTTCCGCATCAACAGGTTCTCGTCCGGTCATCGCGACCAGCGCTCGTTTCAGGAGACTGCGGGCATGACTCCGCATCCACGGGGGTTCGGCTGGCGGAAGCTTCGACATAAATCTTAGAGCGAACCCTAGATACGATTGGGGATTAGGTAAAAATACTCCCGCGCCTGCTGCTTGGTCACCGGCCGCCGATAGTATTTCCGAACCATGCTTTCCGAAGTGCCCGCCCGTTGGGCAATCTCCTGATAACTCGCTCCCGGCAACTTGAGCGCGTGGGAAATAAAGGCCCGCCGGGCCATGTTGAAGTAGCCCAAGCGATTGTATCGCTTAGGCACAATCGCCACCTTCACTCCTAAGCGTCTTGCCACGACTTGCCTTCGCAGGCCTCGAACGCCCTTCAGTAAATTCTGGGGCCGAAACGGCCGCTCACTTTGCCTCATCCATTGCAGCCATGCCGTCAGCACGGGATGCATCGCCGCCCGGCGAGCGCGCATCTTGCCGGCACATGCAGGTATGTCGATAATTCCATCCTCTACGCGAAACCATCGCCACGGCTCGGCCTCCCGCTGTAGCCGCCGAATTTCAACTATTCTCATCCCAGAAAATAGCGCCAACACCCAAAAGCCGATTTCGTCCGTGTCCATCGTCTGCCGTAGAATAAACCGCGCTTCCTTAGCAGTAAAATAGCACCCTCCCCCTCCCGTAGGCACCGGCCTGGGCATGGCTCGTGACACCGGATTGCTCTGCCTATAGCCCATCGCCGCCGTCCAACCAAAAAAATGGAAGGCCAATCGCCAATAGCTGCATAGCGTATTCGGCTGCCGCCACTGAGCCAGGAACGAGGCCATCTCAGATGGCAAAATTAGATCGATTCGCCGGTCTCCGAAATCACGGGCGAGAATCCCCAGCAATTTACGGTAACCGCTCACTGTCTCGCGACTCGACCCGTCCCGTGCCTTGCTCCGCAGGAACGTGTCAATGCCTTGGGTCAAAATCAGCACCCGACGCCCTCCCTCATCAGCCGTATGGCGCTGGAGTGCCGTCATAACGTTGGGCAAGCCCAACGCCAAGGCAACCCCTCTAGCTTCCTCCACCTGCTCCCAATCGACGGCGCTCAACTCACTTGAACGGGGCAACGGGGCCGGCGTTGTCTGCAAAACGTGCCTGATCGCGATCCGACACAGTCTAACCGCCAACGAATCACTAGGCGCCTTCCCTTGACTCATCGCTCCTCCGGAAATAGCTCGAAATACCTCAAGGCATCACATTCAGAAACCTTCCGATGGTAGTGCTTCCTGATCACTTCCTCGCTGTTACCGGCCGAGAGGGAAACCTCCGCAAAACTCGCCTGTGGCTGGGCCAGTCGGTATGAAATGTATGATCGGCGAGCGATGTTTACGGCCCAGCGGCTCGATCCCGTCGTTTTGTGACCTCCGGACAACTCGCGCGGCATATGCGAAGTCAAAGCAGCATCCCGCACCTGCCTGCACCGATTATGGAAATTTCGGGGATAGAACAATAAGTCGCGGCGTTTGATCAATTCCAACCAAGCCCGCAGAACTGGTAATACTGGCACTGTCCGCGGCCATGTTTTGGTGATCTGGCTACGTAAATCGATTACTCCTGCATCTAATTTTATCACCTGCCAAGGATCCGCCAGCGCTTCCAGTCTTTGAACCTCCGCGGTGCGCAAACCCGCAAACATAGCCAAAACCCAAAATCCGAGCGATCCATTCTCATTCGCTTTACGTAGCACAGCTCTGGCTTCCTCGACCGTCATGACCCTCCGCTCCGGCCATTGCGTCCGCGGCTTTCGCATCGCCCGCACCACCGGATTGTCCACGGCATAGTGCATTCGCATGGCCCAGGTATAGAAAGTAGCTAGCGTCTGCCAGCGGTGCGCCCGGGTATATGGATTATTCCACCGCAAGATGAAATCCGCTATCTCCTGCGGGGTGATCGAGGTCATCACTCGCCCAGGATATGCCGCCATGAAATCGTTGAAGTGCAGTCGGTAAACCTTGAGCGAAATCGGGCTAACTCCTTCACAACGCTTGGCGACCTGAAATTCCTCTATCCCCTGATCGAGCATCCGTTCGTGATCAAACAGGCGATTCTGCACAAACCAGATGACCGGCGTGGTCAGCGATTTAATGCCGTGTTCCCTCGCCAGGACCATTGCTCGCTCGGCATCTTCTTGTTGCGCGGCTGACAGCCAGGTCGGACCTCGTTTCTCATCCGCAATGAGCGAGGGCGTGGCGACCTTGGGGTCGATGCCGTCGGCCATTACCGCCGCCGAGAGACTGCTCAATTCTTCATCTGTCGGCCAACGATTTTGCGCATGAAAAAAGGCTTGGCGGAATCGCTCCTGAGGATCGAATTTTGCAGGGCTTGTCATACTGGCTGGCGTTCGGAGCAGAAAAATTAGCCAACTATAGAGGGTCAATAAAAATACACTCTATAGATGGTAGATGTTCACCCATCGCCCCGCTAGTCTGGGCCGTGCATAGCGCCACCAAGCTTCAGCGCCTCCTAGGCGATACCTTTCGGACCGGCCGCAAAGAGCAAGGTCTCAGCCAAGAATCACTTGCGGAAGCCGCAGGCTTGAGCCGTAATTACTATGGCAGCCTTGAGCGCGGGGAAAAAATGCCCTCTGCCTTGACCGTTATCCAGATTGCCGGGGCCTTGAAACTGAGCGGCGCTGAACTGCTTGCTCGGGCCAAAGTCTGATTTCGATCGTCCACCCCACCAGCGCAGGTAACTGATTTTGGCCATCTACGAATTTTAGCCGGCGCCTCGGCGACACAGCGCTGATCAACCAGAATGCCGTGGCCCACACCGCCTGAGGCGGGGTCTGCCCTGACGATGGCGATTCAGCGTGCGCTTCTCCGGCGACTGCTCAGCGAAACTACCCGGCCGGCCTTCATTGGCCAACCCACCGCGTCGAGATACTCGTCGGCCAGCCCGGTGGCGTCACGCCCCCTGAGATTATGTTGGATTAGGCCAATCATATCAGGGGCCTTCGAGCCCATGATGCGAACGAGGATGCGGCCAGCGGCCAGAAACACGCGATAGTCTCTAGCCGGGAGGGGTATCTTTAATATTAAGAAACAGGAGGAGGTGTGCATGGATCATGACCATAAGATTCACCGCCTAGCCGTTAGCATTCAGGCTCGCGCCGGGCGGAAGTTTGGGGTGGATACGTGGATTCGGAGTGAACCCACGGCAGGTTTTACGGTCTCCATGATAACATACCCCAACGCGGTTCGTATCGGCACGAAGCGCACCACATTCGGCGATTCGCGCTCACCCATCCTATGGGCGGATATCACTCGGCAGACGGTCACTGACTCGACGAAACCATCGCCCCATCATCGTGTCGTCCGAGAACCCACACTCTTGCGCAATTTCAAGGGTCCGTATGCTCGTGGTTTCCAGTAGCTCCTGCGCCTTCGCAACCCTGCGCCGCATCACATAATTATGCGGCGTTAGACTGAAACTCCGTTTGAATAACCGGCCAAAGTAGCTCGTGCTTTGATAGCCGGCTGCTTTTGCCAAAGTCCCCAATCGCAGCGAATCGGCAAGATGCTCGTCAATATGGCGACTCACCCGCCTTAGCGCCCAATCCGGCAACCCGCCGGCCAGATCTGCCCGGGCGCCCGAAGCATATATCGCCTGGAGGATGTGGGCACCCAAAACCGTGCCCATCGCCTCGATGTAGAGCTGACTGGTCTTTTCCCGCCCACCGCAAATCCGCCGGAAGGCTTTCGATAGCTGTCCAATGACTTCGTCCCGGCTCGTCAATTGCGACAGCGGCATCATTTCAAACTCCAGGATATCTTGTTCAATCGTCTCCCGAACAAAGGCCCGCTCCGCGTAGAGTGTGATCATATCCGCTTCCTTCGGACAAATGAGCGCATGAGGTCTGCCGGCCGGAATCACCCACACTGTTGGCCCCGATACGTGAGCCTCAGCCCACTCTCCATAGGCATCCTTAACCCGAATCGTGCACTCGACGTCATCCAGCAAGCCGACCACCTGATCCTGCACGTGCCAGTGTTCACCCCATTCGTTCGGCGGATGGCGGTCACAGTATACGCTGACACCGCGTCCAGGATTGAGGCTGCGGCGGTAGCCATTGGCTGCCGGAGGCAAGAGAGAGGGATTGGGTTCGAGTAAAGCGAACCCTCCTTCGGGGTGAGCGTCGGTCATTAAGTTAGGAAATGCCCGCGCAGCCCGGCACGGGGACATTCCGCATCGTAACAACAAACCATTCGCTTGAATCGGCAGAATGCGCGTATGTTTCGGCAAAACGCGCTGCGCGTTACTCAACGCGATTGCACTGACCCAGTGGCAATGTTTCCCCTAAAGGATGAATCGAAGCCAAGGGCGATGGGTTACCCGCAATCAAGCCAAAGGCTGAAAGTCTCAAATTGTCGGTGAAAACCTATCACGCCCACCACTCACTCATCTATTCGTTAACGTTAGCAAAGATGCCCAGACCTAAAATACGACTCATCCAACCGGGCCCACCTCATAGGTATCACCGGCCACCGCCAACACCGACTTGAAGGATTCTGCGGGTCGCGTTCCGGCAGGCCGTGGTAGAGGGCATCTTCAAACTGCCGGTTTTCAAGTAAGACCCTCAACGAGGAAGGCAAAGCCTTCCTCGTCACACCTGCCAGCAGGCGGGGTGCGGCACCGCGTAGGTCTGGCCCTCCAGTCGGTCAAGAATGAAAGCTTGCCAGCGGCCTATCCCTGTAAGAAATAGTGCCCTGTTTTTCTTACAAGAATGCTATGGCCAATCTGTCACAAAGTATCGAGCAATCAGTGACTAGCCGGATTTACGGTAGAGGTAGGGGTTGCGTGTTCACCCCGAATGACTTTCTGGACCTCGGAAGTCGAGGCTCCATCGACCTTTCCCTGCATCGTCTGACCGATGCCGGCACCATCCGCCGTATCGCCCGCGGCCTCTATCATTACCCGGAAAGCCACGCCCTGCTGGGCGAAGTGGGCCCTTCCATTGAGGCGATGGCCAAGGCCTTGGCGGCCAGTGAACAGGTCAAATTGCAGCCCTCCGGGGCCTACGCGGCCAATCTCTTGGGGCTTTCCGAACAGGTGCCGGCCAAGGTCGTGTTCCTCACCAGCGGTCGGGCCCGCAAGGTGAAGCTCGGCAAGCTCATCATCGAGTTGCGGCCCACGACACCGCGCAAAGTGGCGGCGGCGGGCCGCACGAGCGGGCTCGTGTTGGCCGCGTTGCGGTATTTGGGGAAAAATCACATTGCCTCGGATCGAATCGCCCATTTGCGGAAAACGCTGTCCACCGAGGACCGGCGACAGTTGCTCACAGATTTGCCAAGTGCTCCCGCTTGGTTGCATCCCCATCTGCGGGCCATCGCCGCGAAGGCATCGCCATGAGCACGTTTGCAACCCTGACCGCGAAAGAGCGCGAACTGTTCTTCCGCCAGTATCAGGGAAAACGCGGCGTCGATCCCGTCATTGCGGAAAAGGATTTCTGGGTTTGCTGGTTGCTCGGCCGGATCTTCGAACAACCCCAACTCACGGACGCGTGCGTGTTCAAAGGCGGCACCTCCCTTTCAAAAGTGTTCGGGGCCATCGAACGATTCTCCGAAGACCTCGACCTTGCCATCATTCCCGCCTCGCTCGGATGGAAAGAGTCCGACCTCGACCAAGCACCCTCACGCACCAAGCGGGAGGAGCGCATGGCCGAGTTGGAGGCGGCCTGTGCCGCTGCCGTGGAGGCGACGTGGCAGCCACAGCTGGAGGAATCCGTCCATGCGGTGCTTGGCGCGCCAACCGATCGCGCCCACTGATTGACGTATCGCTTCGACGAGGCCGCCCGCTCTCCGGTCATCTTCTTCGCGTATCCCGGCGCCCTGCCTCGCGGCGTCGCCTACATTGCCCGCGAGGTGAAGATCGAATTCGGATCCCTGACGGACCAGCGTCCCATCGGACGCCATCCGATTCAGGCCTTCGTCGCCGAACTCGCCCCGGGAGCCTTCACCGACTTTCAAGCGGAGGTCGTCGCCTTGGAACTGGAGCGCACGTTTTGAGAGAAGGCCACGATCCTGCACGCCGAATTTCATCGCCCGGCCGACCGCCAGATGAGGGACCGGCATGCCCGGCACTATGCGGACTTCGTGGCGTTGTGGCGGCACGCACCGGCTCAGGCTGCGCGCAGTCGCCTCGATTTGTTGGAGCGGGTGCGCCTCCACAAATCCCGTTTCTTTCCTCCAGCTGGGCTAACTACGCTACTGCGGTCCCCGGTTCGCTACGCCTAGTGCCGCCCGCAGCACGGATCGACGCTCTGCGCGAAGATTACGAGGCGATGCAGCAGATGTTCCTCGGCGAACGCATGCCGTTCGAAACGGTGCTCGCTGTTCTGCAGGAAGCCGAGGCCACGTTGAATCACTCCTGAGATTGCAGCGGTGCCGAGGAGCGCTGACAGCTGACTGGTTGTTACTTGCTTAGTCCGATTGGGCGATCATGAGGCCCGATCCACTGGCGTCCCGCACCACCATGCCACAACCAGAGCCGGAGGCATAGAGCCTCCGGACCACAGCACCCTGCAACTGGCGCTCCACCATCTTGCGCAGAGGACGTGCACCCAGTTGGGGGTGAAAACCCTCGCGCACTAGGAACTCCATCGCCTCGCGACTTATCTCCAAATCATAACCAACGCCGCACAGGCGGGATGTTTCCCGCCGCACTTCCAATTCACAGATTCGCCGCTGCGCATCGGAAGTAAGTTTCTGGAAAACCAACACTTCATCCAACCGTCCGAATAACTCCGGGCGCAGACATTCCCGCAGCCGACGCAATACCGCCTGTTCAACTCGGGTGGCGCTAGAATGCGCCATCCGCATCGCCTCGGCGCCGCCAATGTTTGTCGCGAAACCGACGTAGTAATTGCCAAAATGAAACGTCTGTCCGGTCGCGACAGTCACCCGTCCATCCCACAGAATTTGCAAAAACACATCCAGAAGCGAAACCCAGGCTTTATCCATTTCGTCGAAGAACAAGGCCCCATCGGGATGGGCGATGAGTGCGCGGCCTAAAAGCCCGGGATCGTCGCGGCCTTGGCCGAGCAGCCGGTGCACCGCCAACTCGTCCTGATACTCCGACATATCGAAGGCCACAAGTTTACCCGGTCCCAATGCGTATTCCACCGCACACTTAAAGGTTTCGGACTTACCGGAACCGGTGGGACCGGCAAACAGTAACGAGCCTCGCGGGCGCGCAGGATCAACGATGCCACATTCGCCACTACCAAAGACAGCCGCCACACGAGGCAGCAGGTGATCCTGCCCAATAATGCGGGAACGCAAGTGCGCCTCGAGACCGCGCAGCTGCTCGATACGTGCGGGATCAATCACGTTGCTTTTGCCTTCCAAGTGCCGGCGACCTGCCAGCCGCGTGCCTTCGGCGGAAATTTATCCAAGAACGCCTGCACCTCGGACCCGATGGCTCCGCCGTTGCGGAGCGCCCGTAAAATCGCCCGCACCACAAACGCGCGCGTCGCAATCACACCGGCGTCCGCCAAGGCCACCACAACCGCGTCCAGCTTCCTGACCTGATCGCGTGGCAGATCGAGCGTCGGGTGACCAGTTATATTCCCGGACTCGCGGGGACCGTCCTTCTTTTCATAGGCCGCGTGAAGGAGAAGGGCATGCGCCTGCATTTCCACCGGCGAGGTCAGGTAAATCAGAGCGCGTAAAAAAGTGCCGGCGCGCACCTCGACCCCTGCCCGCTTCAATTCTGCGTTCCGCGCCTTCAAGGCAGTCATGTCCTCAGCGTAAAAGGAGAAACTCACCTTGATCGGTTTTGCACCTGAATTCATGGCGTTACCTCTATTCCCATACGTTTAGTTTTGACAAGGGTATATTTTTCGTATGGGTTTTGAGAAATGATGATTTTCCCCCTGCTTCCTGCCCTCCGGGTCAAGGCCGCGATGCTGACCAAGGGCACGACCGTCCTGGCCCAGCTTCAGCAGCTGCGCGAAGGCTTCGGCAGTGCCCTCGTGCTGATCTTCATGGTCGGGTTTTTCTGGGGGATCATCAAAATCTGGTCCGGGGCCAACGCCATCAGCAAGGGCGATAGCGAAGGCAAGGGCGGGATCCTCGCCGGGATCATCATTGCGGCAGCTGCATCCATCATGGGAGCGCTCTTCGCCATCTTCGGCATGCAGGATGCGGTCGTAACCCCGCGGTTTTGAGGAAAACCATGAACGAACTGCGCTTCACCGACACCAACGCGGCCGATGACTCATCCGGCCGGGTTTTTGGCCTCGACGGTAATCTCTATCTGCCGCTGGTGATCGGGGCCGTGACGGCGATCGGGCTGTTTGCCGGTCTGGCGTTTCTCGGCGCAGGATATGGGACCGCAGCCTGGGGCGGAATTGCTCCCTTGGCCGGACTTTCCGTATGGGTTTTGGGATTCAGGCACGGCAAGCCACGCGGGTATGACCGCGACCGCTTAGATATGCTCATGGGCGGGAGTAACGGGTCGCCCGCTTCCGTTTCCGAGACGCACGGCAAGACCCATGACGGACCACCCGATGGCCGATTCGTCCATGGCTTCATTCTTTTCGGGTCGCCCGAACGAGGCGGAGTCGCGGCCAAGGGCTTCAGGTTGGAACCGCCGGACCTGCGTGGCGCGAGCATCACCCGGCTAAACGCCTTTCAGGATCAGGTGCGCGCACTGCTCGCCTTGGTCGGGCCGGGGCGGCGGGTGCAGTTCCAATGGTCTTGTGATTCGGACTACCGGGATGAATTGCTCCGCTACCATGAGCACACCCAGACGGCGTCCAATCCTGAGGTCCGGCGGGTGCGGAACGAACGGTTCACCCGCTACTGGCAGCGCATGGCGGCACGGCAGCTGCGGCGCGAACGACTGACCCTGTTTCTCTCCATCGAAATCACCACCTACGCCGGCAACCTCCGCCTCCGCGACGGGCTCGAAGGCCACTACGAAATCCTGTTCCGCGAACTGGCGGCCCAATTCGAGGAATTCGCGACCACGCTGCGGAGCGTGTTCGGGTCCGAGACGGCCGTCACCCCGCTCGACGCGGCCGGGCATTGTGCCTGTCTGAGGCGATTCCTCAATCCGGGGCTCGCGGCGCAGACTCAGCATGATCGCGCTGACCAGTTCGACCCGAGCATGAGTGTGCAGGAGAACTGCTGGCACAGCGAAAGCCTCGGCCAAGCTGACGGTGGGTTTCATCTGGACGGCCACTATCACGCGGTCCTCGCGCTGTCCCGCTGGCCGCAGCGGACTCGGCCCGGAATCGTCACGCATCTGACCGGCCTTCCGTTCTTGGACTACAGCCTCTCAGTCAACGTCACCCCCGTCGCCACGCGGACCGAAATCGGCCGCGAGGAACGCGCGGCCGAACGCCTGCGCGGTGAATACTCCGAAAAGCCCCGCGCTTCCCTGCTCGTGGCACTCAGAAAAAAGGAGCGCAAAGTTGAGCAGTTGTCCGGCGGGTTCGCCCGGCCGTTTCATGTCACGTATCTGCTGCGGATGTGGGCGCCAACCAAGGAAGCGTTGCGCGAAAAAGTCGCAGCCGTGCAGGCCGCAATTCATGCGATGGACGGAGCGCAATACCTCGAATGTTCGTTGCCGACGACGGCACAGAAGTTGTTCTTCGCCTCATGGCCGGGCTGGACGCATTCCTCCTACCGGCACCGCGAGCTTTACGCCGAGGATGCGTATCTGGCGGACATGCTCCCGTTCTCGGCGACCTTCACCGGGGCGCTGACCGAGGCCGAGGCGCTTTACGATGGCAGCCACGGCAACCTGGTCGGCGTTTCAACGCAGGCCGGCGGTTCGCCGCAACATGCGGTGCTCTTTGGCATGACCGGCGCCGGCAAGTCCGCCTTCGTCGAGGATCTGCTTTGGCAGACTGCGGCGGACTTCGACTACACGTTGATTGCGGAGGAGGGATTTTCTTACAAACGGTTCACGGAGAGCATGGGTGAAACTCCGATCATCGTTCATCCCGATGCGGCCCTCACCCTTAACTATCTCGATACCCAGCGGCTGCCACTTTCGCAGCTCCATCTAGCAACGGCGGTCGCGTTGCTCGCCCGGATGGCGGGGCAACCGGATCGAGCCGAACAACTGGCCCTGCGACAGGCCCAGCTCACCCAATATCTCCACCAACTCTACCGTGATACCTATGTGGATTGGTCGCGGCGTCGGCCCGAAGCGGCCGAGCAGGCCCGGCGGCTCGCGTGTGCCACACACCAGTGGCGGAGCAAACTTCCGGCGGGAGCCACGCCGCTGGATATATATTGCGACCTGCGCGACCGGTTGGCTCGCAACGAGGATGAAGCATCCGGTTTTGTCGCCGGATTATCCGAGGAAACCATCACGCGGTTCGCCCAGGCACCGGAGACGGAACGGCTCGTGGCCCATACCGCATGCGCCTTTTTCGCCCCGGAGGATTATCCGACGCACAGTGCATTGGTCGAACTGCTGGCCTACGGCCGGTTTCCAGAGCACAGCAAGGACGAGATCGACCGGCTCGCAACCTTGCTCCGCGCCTGGAGCGTCGAGGGCCAATACGGTCGGCTGTTCGACGGCGTGACCAACATTGCCCTGAACCGGCGGATTGCTCACTTCGAGTTGGGCTCAATTCCCGAGCAGGCCGTCGAACTCAAGGCCGCCGTCGGGCTCCTCATCAGCGGGCTGGGCCGGCAGCACATCCTCGCCCTCCCCCGTGCTAGCAGAAAACGCATCCTCTTCGAAGAACTGTCACGCTTCCTCGATACCCCGGGCGGCGAACAGATCGTGGCGGAAGGTTACGCCCAGTTGCGGAAACACAACTGCTGGTGCGCCTCGATCATCCAGCAGTATTCACGGTTCAAGACCTCGCGTATCCGCAGTGCGGTGATCGGCAACGCGAAGCAGTTCTTCTTCATGCGGCAGGCCGACCGGGCTGATCTGGCCGACCTCGCCACGGATCTGCCGCTGCCAGAAACCGCGCTCGATGCCATCCAGCGGTATCCGTTGCCCGAGCAATTGCCCGACAATGGCCGGTATTCCTCGCTTTGTTATTTTGCGCCTACGACGCAACCGCCGCAATGCGGCACGATTCGCCACATCCAGCAAAAAAAGGAACGCCATGCGGCCTAGCCTCCTCTTTTGCGCGCTGTTTTTGCTGGCCGGCTGTGCATCGCAAAAACGCGAACCGGATGCCGAGGCCCGCGCCTACGAGCGCGGCTACCGGCAGGCCCTGAAGGAGCAATACTGGATCATCCAAAACCAGCAGCGGACCGCCACGGCCGCGCCCAACCCGAAAACCCCATGAAACACTTTATCCTATTTCTCCTGCTGTCCGTCCCGTTGTGCGCTCAACTCATCGTCAGCGATCCCATCAACACCGCGGTCAACTCCGCCGTGCAAGCCGGTCAGGCCGCCAACCACCTTGAAGTTCTCCGGCAGTGGTCCGCGCAGCTTGAAAACTTACACCGGCAGCTTCGTCAACTTGAGGAGCAGCTGGCCGTGCAGCGGCGCATCCGGGATGTCATTGGCGATCCCCAATCCGCCGGTGCGCAAATCCTGCTCCACGATTTGGGCATGGACAATCTCGCCCGCACGTATGGCGAGACGCTCCAATCCGCCCGCCAGTTGGCCAGCGCCATCGAGTCGCTCCGACGCACTTCCGATGGAATCTACCGGGAAATCGACGACCGCACCGTGCTGGGCCGCGAGTTCGCGCGCAATGAACCTCTCTACCGGCGTTATGCCGTGGTGGAACGACAGGCAGACAATCTGGCCGACGTGCACGCCGCGACCGCAACGCGCACCCAAGCCTTGCAGGCCGACCTTGCGCGCACGCTCGAACGGCTGCGGGCTGCAACCACCCAAGCCGAGACCGACAAATTGAATGCGACCATCGCCGCCCTCAACGGCCAGCTGGCCCACCTGGATGCGCAGCGGCGTAGCGAAACCGATAAACTCTGGGCCGCACATATCCTCAATGAAAACCAGGCTGCCAAGGAGCAGCAGGATTTGCTGGAGAAACAACAGGCCGAGGAGCGCGACTCCCTGGGCGCGTTCAATGCGTGGCAGCGTTCACTCGCCCTCACGCCCACCGACTACACCCGGCCATGAGGCATCGGCGCATGTTTTCTCTTTTGCTCATCGCCGGGCTCGCCGTCTGCGGCTTGCTCGTTCGCCGCCACGTGGTGCGCCACGCTGTGCCCGCTCCACTGGAAGACACCGAAGCCCGCCAGTTACGGGCCATCAATGATTGGCAGCGCGGTCTTCGGCTCGATTCGCGCACCGACTATGGAAGGAAACCCGCCGATCTCGTCCCAATGGATAAACTGCAGAGGGAAGAACGCCGGCAGCGGCCGGAGGAGCAAAGAAACTGATGGAAAACTTTGCCCCAGGTCTGCGCGAGGCCGTCCTCGGTCTCACCAACTCGCTCCGTGTGATCGTGTTTTTCGTCTGCGTGCTCGGCTTGATGCTGCACCTCCAGCAGGCGCGCGGTGACATCGAGAGCCTCACTCGGCCGCTGTTGCGCGCTACCGTGATCGTAGCGTTGCTCGCCACCCTGCCGCATTGGTTCGGATTCACGGAACGAATCTTCCTGTCGATCGCCGATACGGTGCACGCGGGTTACACTCAGCATCCGATGGAGACCGCCGCAAAAATGCGGGCTGCGGTCGCCGACGGCGGGAGCGACTTCAGCCTGCGGCGGGTCGGGGAATCAGTCTATCAGGCGCTGTTGTGGGCAGCGGCCAAGCTCATCGTCCTGAACGCGAGCCTGCTGCAACTGCCGTTCCTGTTGCTCCAGTTCATCCTGAAACTGCTCTGCTACCTGTTCCTGCCCGTGGCGCTGGGTCTCTTCATGATTCCCGCACTGAGCCAATTAGCCACCCGCTACATCCAGCAGACGCTCGCCGTGCTGGCGTGGCCGGTCGGCTTCGCCGTGACCGAGTTGGTCGCCTATCACCTGCTCACCGCCTACCTGCAAAACCAAGCCGTCCTTTACGGGCTGCAACCGGGTGAAATCAACGCGGCCTCCTTTGCCAGCGTATTGGGCGCCTTGCTCGCCTCGCTGTGGCTTATCATCGGCACCATCGGAACACCGTTCCTCATGCAGGGATTGATCTGCTCGGGCGCACCGATGTCGGGCGGCGGGCAGACGGCGATGCAGCAGCTCTACGCGGTTCAGCAAATCGCGTTCATGCTCAAATCCCTCAAGACCGCGGGGGCCGCTGCGCCGGTCATGGCCGCCCAAGCCACCTCGAAGGCGGGTGGTTCGATGCCACCACCCCCTCCACCTTCGCAGGCGTCTCCGCCGCCGCCGGGACCAGCCACTCCACCTGCTGCACCAGCCGGCCACGCCGACCCAACCGGCGATCACACCGCCGCCGTCGCCATCTCCTCCTTCCAACTGCCCGTCGCCCAAAGGGGCATTTGATCAGCCCAGCTATGACGACTCTCCGTGAATCCTCCGTGCCGCATGCACGGCCAACACCAAGCCAGCGCGCGCGCCGGGCCTGGCACCCATTCGAATTCTTTGCCGACCACGCCTTGGCCGCGCGGTTGTGGTGTCTCGTTGCAGTGGTCGCCGTTGGGTTCTGCGCCGTGCAGCCCTTCCTCATCATCCGGGCCTACCGGACGAAGGAACGGGTGGTCATTCTCGACGCGGCCGGAACGTTCCATGTCAGCCCACTCCTCGGTTTCGAGGAAGCGGCCAAACTGCACGAGCAACACGCCCTCCTCGCGTGTCTCGCGCTCTTCCAGCGCAATCCGGCAGGTTTCGATTTTCCCGAACTGCTCGACAAACTCTTTCTGCCGGAGGCGGCGCGCCAGGCTCGCGCCGGGGCCGCCACTGAGGCGGAGGAGTTCTCGGCCAAGGCGCTCCACCAGAAACCCGAAATCCTGAAACTGACCGTCTTGGAAACCCGCGAGCAGCTCGTGCTCGTGCAGGCCGAGGGTCAGCTGATCCGCACCGGGATCGTCAACGGGCAGACTTTTACCGAGGCCCCCGCCTTCACCGCGCGACTCACGTTCGCGCGCAACCCCAACCTGGCCGGCAGCGGCCGTTTTCCTCTCGCCGTATGGACCTACGAATTATCGCAATGATCATGCTGCAGGCGTTGCTGATCGCTGGGGTCGATGCCTCGCAGATCCGGGCCTATCCGCTCGACGATCGCAGCGTTTACACCATCCGGCTCGGCAAGGATGAGCCGACCACCTGTGTTTTTCCGGCCGCAATCAAGGCGATGGTCGGCGCCAATGTTTCAACCAAGGCGGACGATGCCCCGGGCATCCTGTTGTCCCACGAACCGGGCACGGAATATTTTTCGTTACGGGCGCTCAAGGCGGACGCCACCGGAGCATTGAATGTGGTGCACCGGGGCCGGGTCTACGCCCTCGTGTTTATCACGGGCGACAATCCCGACCAGGCCGTCATATTCCTGAACGAGCCGCTGGTCGGAGCCACCCGCGAACTGCCGGCCGCTGACACCTTGCGCGCCCTGCTGGAACGGGCGAAGCAACTGGACCGGTTGCAAAATCAGTATCCCGGCATGGCCTCGAAGATTGATCGGGCGCAGCCCGGCACGGTCACTTACTACCGCGCCTTCACCGCCACGGTTGAGGACGTTGTGAGATTCGATGCCGAGGACGTGCTCGTGCTCCGCGTGCGGTTGGCAAACACGCTCGATGTGCCGGTGCCTTACGATCCGCAGGCGCTGGCCGTGCGCGTCGGCCACGACGTTTACACCGCCGCGCTGACCGAAGCCTCGGGCTCAATTCCGCCGCAGTCGGCGACCCAGCTCTATCTGGTCATCGCGGGAATCCCCGGACGCGGACGCGCCAACCTCTCCGTGCGTGAAATTTTTAACGTCATCGTGCCGCACCCATGACTTTCAACCGCGATTTTTTCACATCCCACACCGGACAGGTCGTGCTCGTGGCCGCCGTGCTGCTGCTCGGGATTCTCGCCGTGCGCTGGCAGAATGAAAAACGCACCCCTGTCCCGCTGCCGGCAGCGAAATCAGCGCCTTCGGTCGCCTTGCCCAAGACCCTCACGCGCGAGATAACGCGTTACAAGACCCCACCGCCAGTCCCGGCAAAAGCAGCCGCGCACGGAGTCACGTCCAGCCCACCGGCGGTCGCGACCATTCCTGCCACGCAAGCGCTGCCGCTGGCACTCTTAACCGCTGGCGCAGAGTCTTCGCCCGTGGCACCTCGCCCGCCGGTCGCACCCTTCGGTCGCTTGATCCCCTGCGAAACCGTGATCGCCTTGGAATCGAACCGACTGGAAACACCCGTCATCGGCCTAGTGACCCAAGATGTCTGGCATGATGGCCGCCTCATCATCCCGGCGGGAGCGGAAGTTCACGCCCGGGCCGCGCTCGACCGCACCCGGGAAAGGCTCGCCGTGCAGGGTCCGTGGAAAATTGTGTGGCGAACACCCGATGCCGATAATGGCGCGGAGCTTTCCGTCGATGGACTCGCCCTCGACCGTGACTATGCGGCTGACACGGGCACCTGGGGACCGAACGACGGTTCGGCCGGGTTGCGTGGGCAGATCGTCAAGGCGGACGACGACCGCGAATTAAAACTCTTGGCCGCCACGTTTCTCGGCTCGGCCACAGCCGCTTTGCAAGACACCCGCCTGACGACCGGCCTTTTGGGCGAAGCCTCTCTGCCGACCGCCAGCGCCCGCAACGCGGCGCTCTCCGGCACGAGTGCCGTGCTGCGCGAGTATGCCCAAGCCATGCGCGACTCAATTGCCCGTGACGGATTCTTCCTCCGCGTGCCCGCCGGCAAACCTTTTTACCTCTACGTGACGCAAACCCTCGATCTAGCCCAAGCCAGCCGGCCCGGCACCGCATCCTCCCGCCTATGAAATTACTGCTCCCAGTTTTTATACTCGTGCTGTGCGGCTGTCGCACCGCCGCTCCGGTTGCACCGCTGCCGGTGCCGGCTTCGGTCAAGGCGATTCAACCACAACCGGTTCCGCCAAGCGTCCCTGCCGTGCCCACGCCGGTGACATCTACCTCACCCGACCCAAAGAGCCGCCAGCAGGCTCAGTTGATCGAGGCACTCATCAACCAAAACGATGCGCTCACCGCCCGACTGACTGCCTTGCGCGCAGCTCCCGCAACAGCACCCGTCGCATCAGAAACGACGTCCGTCAAAATTCCGCCGTCGCCAGTAGTTCTCTTGACGGCCCCGGCCTTCACTGACGCCACGATCACACCCAACGCGGACGGCGTGATCGATCTTGTCGCCGTGAAACAGGCCGGCGCGGTCGACGAGCCGGTGAATCCTTTCGCTGTGCGTGCAACCCACAGCGAAAGCGCCCGGGAGGTGTCGCTCGTGGTTGGCGGCATCATCATGGGCGCCGCTCCCTGCGCGATGGTGAACGAGCGACTCGTGCAAGTTGGCGACCCCATCGAACGCTTCGTCGTCGAGCAAATCGACGTGAGCGCCGTGATCGTCCGGTTCGGCGTGCACCGTCTCCGGCTGCCGGTCTCCACCGTGCCCACGCGGGTAAAACTGCTCCTCTGACATGCCTGAATTCGCCATCACGATTATTGACGGAGCAGGCCAGCGCCGTGCCCTGCGCGAATCCGCCGCGGACGAACCGGCCGTGCGGGCGCGGCTGCGGGCGCAGGGCTTTTGGCCAGTCAACGTCCAGCCCGCCCGGTCCAGTTCCAAGCTGTCACGCTTGAAAATTCCGATGCCGGAATTCCTGGCGTTCCTCCACCAATTGGAACTGCAACTGCGGGCGGGAGTGACGGCGGATGCCGCCATAGCGCAGCTCGCCGAGGACGTTCCGACCGGACCCATGCGCACGATGCTCGGGAAAATCCATGAAGACATCGCGCAAGGAATTCCCATCCATGCCGCTTGCCGGTTCTTCTCCCGCCAATTCCCACCGCACCTGGCGGCGGTGATCGCGGCCGGCGAAGCATCAGCCCGGTTACCCGAATCGCTAAAGGCCCTGGCGGCAAACCTGTCGAGTGCTGCCGAACTGAAGCGCACGGCGCGACGGGCCCTCATTTATCCAGGCATCGTGCTCATCGCCACCACTGGACTCATCATCTTCCTGCTTGGCGGAGTCGTCCCACAATTTGCGGCCATCTTCGAGTCGCTGCACCTGCCGCTGCCCGGTCTTACCCTAGCTCTCATTCACGCCAGCGAAGCCGTGCGCGCCGGCTGGCCTGTCATGTTGGCCGGGATCTTCGCCGCTGGCATCGGGCTCTGGGTTGCAGCGCACACGCCGCGCCTCCGCTACTTTCGCGATGCGGCCCTCCTGCGGGTGCCCGTGATCGGTGAAACCATCCGGTGCATTGCGACCGCGCGTTTTGCCGCCCACTGCCGGCTCTTGCACGAAGCCGGCATCCCGATGCTGGAAGCACTTGAGACCGGCGCGGAATTGTCGAACCACGCCGTGCTTGCCCGGCAGTTGCTCGCCGCCCGTGAAGGAGTCGCCGCCGGCAAACCGCTCTACGCCGCGCTGCCGCACGGTCATGCCTTTCCGGGTTTCATCGTGCCCGCGCTTAAGGCCGGCGAGACCACCGGACAACTCGGCGCCGCCCTCCATCACATCGAGGACTATGCAGGCGAACGCGCCCGGGAACGGCTGGCCACCGCCCTGGCCCTGCTGGAGCCACTGCTCCTCGCCACCCTGACCGCAATTGTAGGCGGCATCGCCCTCTCCTTCTTCCTGCCGATTTTTTCGCTCCTCGGCGGCGCCAACCACCACTGAGCCATGATTCTTTACCCTTTACTGCATCGCCCACGACTCCTGCGCGCCAATTTCGTCCGCGTGATGCACGGCTTCTCCCTCCTCGAAGTCGTGTTGGTCTTATTTGTCCTCGGCCTGCTGGCCACCGCTCTCGCCCCTTCTGTGCGCGACATCATCGAACGCGGCCGGCGCGAGGCGGAAGCCAGGTCGCTCGACGAACTGACCGCAAATATCACGGCGTCTTTCGAGCAGGCCGATCTGACGAACCTAAATCTTGCCGCACTCCCCGGCACGATTGGCCCAGGAGACACGGCGACGGTATTCTCCACGTCCACCAGTGCCGGCTATGCGATCACCAATACGACCGACTGGTTTGCGAAGCTCGGACGGATGCGCGGAGTTACCCCGCAGATCGGCGCTGCACCCACGCCGACCATCCAGCCCGAACTGGCCCGGATTGCATTCAATGGACTCGGCAACCCGCGGCTCTTGATTGCCGGCCCAACCGAATCCGGCCGGCAGCGCTTCCTACTCGTGAGCCTCATGGCCCGGAGCGACCAGCTTGTGCTGCCCGCCTACGAGAGCGGCGCGGCTTGGTTCGAGGCCCTTTGGCAAAATGATTGGGACAGCCGCACCGCGGTTCCTCCCACTTATTGGTCGGGTCGGCTCACCCTTGCTCAACTGGCGGCTTGGTCGGCCGGCTCCGCCGGAATGACGCAGGTCAGCCGGCTCGGTGTGCGCCGCATCGTTCTGCCCAAGTTTCGGCTGACGATAAACAACAACCATCCGTCAGAGGCCGCCTTCGCCACGTTCAACAACACGCCGAATGCGTTCAGCGCCCCGGCCAATTCCGGCGCCAACGTTTCACCCGAAATCCTCGGCGGCCGGCTCATCATCATTAACCGCGGAGCGGCTTGGCCCGGCGTCGAAGCCCTCCGGTTCGCCCTCCGCGAAAATCCCACCATCACCCTCCAATGAAAATCCTCCTACCCTGCCTCCTTTTTTTCCTAGGCCTCGTCACTACGCGCGCGCAGATCACCGCCAGCTCCTACACCACGCAGACGGTCACGCTACCCGGCGACAGCTACACCCTCTATTTCGGAACCTTTTGGACCTGCACGGACTTTCCCGTCTCCAGCTCGCCGGGCCGAGTCGAACTGATCAACAGCCAAGGCAATCTAGTCGGCTGGGCCGAAGGCCACGTCGCTCAATCCGGGGCCACCGGCCAAACCAACCTGGGTTCCGTCAGCGTCACAGCCAGCTCCATGAGCATCATGACCCCCGCGCTGACGGTCGCGGATGGATCGTTTTCTGGAATATGGAATATCACCGGAGTTTCACCCGGCACTTACACCCTCCGGTTTTGGGATTTCGAGAACCAGCCGGGTATGGTGTTCGTCGCCACCGTTTGGACGCGCACCTTGTTCCAAGGTGGATATGCTCCGCCGCCATTACAATACACGCTCACGACGAGTGCCGGAAGCGGGGGCAGCGTGTCGCCGGGCGGGGTCTTCAATCCCGGCACCACCGTCGCGGTCACCGCCACGCCGGATGCGCTGCATGATTTTGCGGGCTGGAACGGCGATGCCGGCGGCTCCACTAATCCGATCAGTGTTATGATCGATCGGGACAAGGCCGTGCAGGCGCTCTTTTCCCTAAAAAACTTCACCCTCACCACGAGCGCCAGCGGTGGCAGCGTAACGTCCGGTGGCACATACCCCTATGGGACCACGCTCACGCTTTCTGCCACGCCTGATTCGACCCATCGCTTCGTCGGCTGGACCGGCGATGCCAGCGGTTCCGCCCCTTCGGTCTCAATCACCATGAACAGCGCGAAGTCGGTGCAGGCCGTGTTCGTCGCCAAAAGCGCGCAGGCCATCACCTTTGACGCCCCAGCGACCCAGAATGTCGGCGCCAGTTTTCCACTCGTCGCCACCGCGTCCTCCGGTCTGCCCATCACCTTCACGGTGGTCAGCGGCCCCGCCACATTTAGCGGCGGCACTCTCACGATCACCGGTCCCGGCATCGTCACGTTGGAGGCCTCCCAGCCGGGCGATGGATTCTACCTCGCGGCTCCACCGGTGACCCGGGCGCTCAGCGCCGCCGCTCCCGCCCTCCTCAAATACACGGCCGGCGCGCGGACCCTGCTCCAGACCGGCCGCACCCCGGAATCCATCCCCTACGTCATCC
>JAGNQV010000057.1 GCA_017988885.1 Opitutaceae bacterium
CTCCCGCGCTGCTCCCGCCTTGTGGTCGCGGATGAGCCAGGCCGCCATCTGGCGCACCCGGCCGTCCGTGTCGCGCAGACACAGGGGAAAGTAACTCAGGGCGGCTTCGTCCGCCTTGAATACGATGAAAAATGTGTTCACCGGCTCCCGGCGGTCCGAGGTTTCCTTGTGCACGTGCCCGGCGCGGTAGAGCAGCAGGTCGCCCGCCTCCACCTCCACGGTTTGTTCCGCCGTCTCCAGCAGCATTTTTCCGCCCAGCACGACAATGAGTTCGTGGACCTGATGACTGTGCGGCGGCATGTGCCAGTCCGGCAGGGGCTGCACTTCGCCGCCGCCAAGAAATTCGGGTGTGGTGCTGGACATGGGCAATTTTTGACAAGTCTTGGCAATCGCCGCCATTCACGCCAGCTCCGATTGCTGGTAGAGTAACAGTGCTTTTTTATGCCCTCCAAAAAAATCCGTCTCGCGTTCGCCGGTGTCGGCGGCATGGGCCAGGCCGCCCATCTCCGCAATTACGCTACCCTGCCGGACGACTGCGAAGTCGTCGCCCTCGCAGAACTGCGTCCCAAGCTCGCGCAAGCCGTCGCGCACAAATATAATATTCCAAAAGTCTACGGCACCATCGCCGAGATGTTGGCGAATGAGAAGGTCGACGGCATCGTCGCCTCCCAGCCATTCTGGCGCCATGGCATCCTTGTGCCGGAGATTGTCCAGGCAGGCGTGCCTGTTTTCACCGAAAAGCCCATCGCCGCCTCCCTCGCCGTCGGCGAGCGCATCGTCGAATCGGTCGCGAAAAGCGGCACCTGGCACATGGTCGGCTATCACAAGCGCAGCGATCCGGCCTCCGAGTTCGCCCGCAAAACCATCCAAGAGCTCAAGGTCTCCGGCGAGCTCGGCAAATTGAAATACGTCCGTATTTCCATGCCGCCCGGTGACTGGGTCGCCAACGGCTGGACGCAGAACGTCGGCAGCGACGATCCGATGCCGAAGCTGGAGATCGACCCCAAGCCGACCGACATGGATGAAGCCACGGCCAAGGAATACGAAGCCTTCGTCAACTACTACATCCACCAGGTGAATCTCATGCGGTTCCTCGTCGGCGAGCCTTACAAGGTCACTTACGCCGATCCCGCCAAAGTGCTCTTCGTCGCGCACAGCCAGAGCGGCATCCCCTGCACGCTCGAGATGGCCGCCTATCAAACCACCCTCGACTGGCAGGAAACCGCCCTCGTCGCCTTCGAGCGCGGTTATGTGAAGCTCACCCTCCCCGCGCCTCTCGCCTTCAACCGTCCCGGCACCGTCGAAATCCTCAAGGATCCCGGCAAGGGCGTCGTTCCCGTCACCTCGCATCCGCAGATGCCGTGGATCCACGCGATGCGCAATCAGGCGCTCAACTTCATCAAGGCCGTCCGCGGCGATGCTCCCGCCCCCTGCCTCGCGGCCGAGGCGCTGGAGGATCTCCGTGTCGCCCGTGAATACATCCGCCTGCTCAAGGGCGTTTAATCCCATGGCTATTTCTTTCCGGAAAATTGTCCTCTCGGCGGAGCGCTACGAGTCCGCGGGCATCTTCGACGTCAACGGCGACGGCATCCCCGACATCGTCAGCGGCGGCTATTGGTATGAAGGTCCCAACTTCAAGCGGCAGCACAAGATCGGCGGCGTCACCGCCCATGATGAATACTACGATGACTTCTCGACCATCGCCATGGATATCAATGGCGATGGTCGGCTCGATTTCGTCACCGGCGGCTGGTGGGGCCAGACGCTGCGCTGGCGCGAGAATACTGGCATCGCCGACCAGGACTGGCCCGTGCACGTCATCGCCGAGACCGGCAGCATCGAATCGACCCGCGCCTGGGATGTGGATGGCGATGGCGAACTCGAAATCGTGCCCAATACCCCGGGCAAGCCACTCGTCGTCTACAAACTCATCCGCGATGCCAATGGCAAGGGCACGGGCAAATTCGCCGCGCACAAACTGAAATTCTCCGGCCGCGAAAATGATCATCAAGGGCATGGTCTCGGCTTCGGCGACGTCACCGGCAACGGCCGTGGCGATTTCATCCTGACCAATGGCTGGCTCGAGGCGCCCGCCGATCCCTACAACGACGAGTGGATCTGGCATCCCGACTTCAATCTCGGCCGCGCCCCCAGCGTGCCGATCCTCGTCGTCGATCTCAACGGCGACGGCAAAAACGAGCTCATCCTTGGCGAAGGCCACGGCTACGGTCTCAGTTGGTGGGACTACCAGCTCGACGCCGCCGGCCAGCGCACGTGGACACGACATGAGATCGATCCCCTCAGCAGCCAGTATCACGATCTGCAGTGGGTTGACATCGATGGCGACGACCAGCCCGAGCTCATCACCGGCAAACGTTTCCGCGCTCATCCGCAAGGCGACGGCGGCGACAAGGATCCCTATGGTTGGTATATTTTCAAATGGACCGGCGAATGCTTCGTGAAGCACGTCGTTGATTTCGGGCCCCTCGGCACCGGCAAGGGCCTCGGCATCCACTTCGCGGTGGGCGATCTCGACGGTGACGGCCGGCTCGATGTCGTCGCCCCCGGCAAGGATGGCCTCGCCATCTATTTCAACCAAGGCAACGGCTGAAGCAGGTAGAGGCGGTTTTCCTAACCGCCCCTACCCTAAACCCCAACCCCAGACCCAAAGCCCCTATCATGAAAATCGGCATGAACCTGCTGCTGTGGACCGCGAAGGTTACCGCAGCCCACGATCCACTGCTCGCGGATTTGAAGCGCGTCGGTTACGACGGCGTCGAGATTCCAGTGTTCGAGGGCACCTCGGCCGAATATACCGAACTCGGGACGAAGCTCCGCAACCTCGGCCTCGGCGCCACGGCCGTCACCGTGATGTCGTCCGAGGCGAGTCCGATCAGTGCCGATCCTAAAATCCGTCAAGCCGCCGTGGACCGCCTCAAGTGGGTGCTCGACCGCTGCGCCGAATTCAACGCCGAAGTTCTCTGCGGCCCGTTGCACTCCCCGCTCGGCGTATTCAGCGGCACGGGCCCCACCACCGACGAACGCCAGCGCGGGCTAGAGACCTTTCGCAAGGTCGCCGATCACGCCGCCGCCGCGAAGGTCACACTCGCCATCGAATATCTTAATCGCTTCGAAAACTACTTCCTCACGACGGCCGCCGACACCTTCCAATTTGTTGACGCGATCAAGCATCCCGCCTGCGGGATGATGTGGGACACGTTTCACGCGCACATTGAGGAAAAGAATTCGCCCGCCGCGCTCGAATCCATCCGGCAGCACCTCGTGCACGTGCATATCAGCGAGAACGACCGCGGCACGCCCGGCACCGGTCAGGTCAGGTGGGCCGAAACCTTCGCGACGTTGCAAAAAATCGGTTACGACCGCTGGCTGACCATCGAGGCGTTCGGCCGGGCCCTGCCCGACCTCGCCGCCGCCACGCGCGTCTGGCGCGATCTCTTCGCCAAGCCCGAGGATGTTTACACGCAGGGTCTCGACTTCATCCGCCAAGGCTTGCGCTGATTCAGCTGCTCGACCGTCGAAATAGGCCGGAATCGGCCGGTGCAATTTCGACGGGAAATGACCCTCAGGGCTTCGGATCCAAGCCCAGTGCCTTGCGCGCATTCAAACCCAGGATCTTGCGCTTCGCCTCGACCGGAATTTGCGCAAAGAGCACGCGCCCAAATTGCGACGCCTGGTCGAGGAACACCACGTCGCTGCCCCAGATTACCTTGTCCTCCAGCCCTTGCGCAACGAGGTGCTCGACCAAGCCGCGCGGGCAACTCGAGAGGCAAAGTTCGACATAAACGGTCGGAAACTCGCGCGCAAAGCGGATGTATTTTTCCAGCTCGGCCGAGCCGATATGCGCCAGCAGCCAGCGGATGCGCGGATACCTTTTGATATGACCCGCCAATTCGTCGAGTTCCGGACCAAAGACATGCGCGAGCACCGGCATCGCATGCTCATTGGCGTAGGCAAACACCGGTTCATAGTTGGGGTGATTGTAAGGCAGGCCCGGACGCGCGCCATAGGACCACACCTTCACGCCGCGAAACCCCGCCGCCCATCCCGTCGCCAGCTGGGCCGCCACTTTATCGGGATAGCCTACATCCACCACGAGATAGCCAAAGATGCGTTCGGGATAATCTCGCAGGCCATCGGCCACGAGGGCATTGCCATGCTCCGCATCTCCGAAGATCGCCTGGATCGAGCTCACGCAAGACAGTTGAATGCCCAGACGATCCATCGATGCGACGAGCGCTTTGGCTGTCGGATGAATCAAGGGAAAATCCGGCCCGTGGCCAAAATGCGCATGCGCATCAATCAACACCTCGCCGGTAATCGGGCGACCGTTGCGGCCGGCGGATTGAAATGAATCCCAAGCACTCACGGCCTCACCTCCGCGAGCAGTCGCTCGATGTTGCCATGCGCGATGGCCGCGCGTGCCGGTCCTGAAATATCCGTGTAAGTCAGCAGTGTAACCGACGCCCCGCCCTCGGCCTCGGGGTAATTGCTCCCCCAGAGAAAACGTGCATATCCGAACTCAGCGACCAAGTCCGACAGTCCTTCATGCACGGAATAGGCGCTGCTCAGGCAGATATACAATCCCGGATGCCTTGCCAGCAATGCGTAGAGCGTCCGATGCCGGCCCAACCGGGGCACCTGCAGCAGCACGAGGCGCAACTCGGGATATGCGCTCATGATCTCTTCCACGTCATCCAGCGTGATACTGCGGTAGTCCACCAGCAGCGGCAGCCGGGCCGCGACGCATGCGGCGTAAAGTTTTCCGCTGCACCATGGTCGCGGCGAATACATATGCTCCCGCGGACTGATCCACGCAATGCGCATGCCATCGGCAAATGCCTGCTGCATCGTGGCCTCCAACGAATGCTCAGCCGGCGCCCCATCGGGCGTCAGGCACAATGCCGGAATCCAATTTGGCCGCGTGGCTGCTTCGCGTTGCAGGGCCGCATTGCCCCAATAGGGAAAATTTTCGACGCACTGGCGGTGGCGCACAACTGCCGCGGCAAGTTCCAATCGCGCCATTTCCCGCGAGAGGTCGTCTGCATCCGGACGAAACAGGGTAAACGGCTTGCGAGGCAAACCGACCAGCGTGTCACAAGCGATGAGTTTGAGCGGAGCCATGACGATCAGGTTTTGGCCCGCAACCAATCCAATACAACCGTCTCGGAGGCGGGTGAAAATAATTCAGGCAGGACTTTGACATGTCGGCCTCGGAATAGGCGTCGGGCCTTTTTACCCAAGGAGCGACCTGCCGCATCCCGCGGTCCGACCACCAGAGCAGGAGTGCGCCCCAACGCCAGCGCTTCTGGCAAATCCGTCACCGTGAGGATGCGCGGAAAATAGGCGTCATGGGGCCAGATAGACTTTGGGGCGGTGGCGAGACTGGCGAATTCGGCCAGCGGATCAAACAACAGCGCCCCACCAAGTCCGCCATGCAAACAGGCCGCCAAGCCCGCTACGTTCGCCCCCACTCCATAACCGCCGAGGGTGATGCGGTCCGCCGGCACCTTCCATTGGCGGTGCACAAAATCCACGACCCGCACCGCCTCACGCAGCCGCAGCGCCATGACGCTTTCACCCGTCGCCGCACTCACGTAACCGGTCCAGCGATCCACTCCGCCCCACCCCACGGTATCATAGGGCGAAGGCGTCGGCCGCGTGTCACCCCAGCCCGGCAAGTCCACGGTCAAAACCGCGTATGGATTTCCCTCATGACTGAAAGCGCCCGCGGCGCGATTGAGCCAGCCCCATTGGTGCAGCGCCGTCCAGCGTCCGCGGTCATCAAAAAAGATCAGCACGCCCGCTTCGTGTTTAGGCGGCCGGAGCATCGTCGCCGGCAGCTCCCAATCCGGGCCGTCATGCAGGCTCAGTTCTTGAAAATTATGCACCCATAATTGCATCTCCGACCCGGGGGTCGCCTTCCGCTGCAAACCGCGCCGCCGGTGCGCCGCGAGCCCGGGAATCAAACGCGCCAGTCCCCGCCGCACCGCGGTCACGCCGGTCGCCGGTTGACGCGCCTTTGCTGCTCTCGCAGCTGCCGTCGCCATGCAAAACCCGAATGGCGGCTCGCCGCACAAATCCTTTTCAGGCACGAGTTGGAGTTTGTGTGGCATCTCTGCCGGTTGTCGGGATGGGCTCGCCCGCCACCACCGTCGCATCCAGTCAACAAAAGCGCACGCCTGAGCCGGACTGTAGGCGTGTCCGCAGGCATCGGTAAAAAATTTCAACCGCGCGCCCTGCCCCACGCCGGCGTAAGCCGTCCGCACCGGACGCATCATGTCCTGCATTTTTGCCGCCGGCATCACGCTGTCATCGCGACCACCCATGACCAGCATCGGGGTGAAACGCGCGCCAATCAGCAAATCCTCCAAGCCCAAACCATCGGCAAAGCGGTCAAACCACAAGGTCTCGGGACAGGCGGCGTAACCGTTGCGAATGGGATGCACCGCATCCGACAGGCCAAAGCAGGAGGGACCAATCACCGCCAGCCGCTGATCAAGCACCGCGCTACCGATGGTGCTGAATCCGCCGCCGGAAACTCCCGTCATCGCCACCCCGTCGGCGCCATTCACATCGGGACGCGAAAGCACGTAGTCGATGGCGCGCCGGGCATCGGCGAGAAAGAACGCGAGCGGGTTGTGGCCGACGACATAGCCGCGCACACCATCTTCAAAATGATTGTTGCCCCGCGCTTTTTCGCCAAATCCCGGCGGATCGAAGGACACGCTCAGGTAGCCGTTGGCGGCAAACACCTGCGGCGGGTATTGCTCGTTCGGGCTGTATTTGCCGTTGTGCCCGATCGGCGTTACCACGGCGGGCCACGGCGGCGCCCACCGCTGAGGATCGGGTTTCCACACCGTGACATTCATCCACGAACCCGGCAAAGATTCCACCAACAGGTTCTCGATACTGAATCCATCAAAGGTGCGCCGGCTGCGCGGACGTTCGCGCCAAGTGGACTGCAACTGCAGGTCAGGATGATTCACCACTGCGGCAAAACGCCGTTGAATGCGCTGCGCATAAGCCAGCCACTCCGCGCGTGACTTCAACCGGCCGCGTTCGTGGGCCGACGTTTCCAGCTGTGTGAGCGCCGTGTGGACAATTTTTTTTCGCAGCATGCCACGCAGATCGCACCCGGGTTGCGGCGGCAAGTGGAATGGCTCGTGCGACAAGGCAGGATGCTTGGGCATTGCCGTCAAAATAGCCGGGAAGCAGCAGGCGTGAGGTCGAAAGCCATGACGGGCTGGACAATTGGAGCATCGCGCTTCAAGAGCCAAGGAGTTTCCAAGCTCCTCCACCCCTTCCCCATGAGCCAAGGCCGTATCGCCCTCACTGTCGCCGTGGACCAGTCCGGTCCGAAAATCAGCCGGCATATTTTCGGGCAGTTCGCCGAACATCTAGGCGGCTGCGTTTACGACAGCATCTGGGTGGGCGAGGATTCGCCGATTCCGAATGTCCGCGGCATCCGCACCGACGTCGTGAACGCTCTCCGCGAAATCAAGATGCCCAACATTCGCTGGCCCGGCGGCTGCTTTGCCGATGCTTATCACTGGCGGAATGGAATTGGTCCACGTGAAAACCGGCCGCGCATGCGCAACGACACTTGGGGACAGATCGAGACGAACGCCTTTGGCACGCATGAGTTTCTCGATTTCTGCGAGCAGGTCGGCTGCGAACCCATCATCTGCGGCAATCTTGGCTCCGGCACGGTCCAGGAAATGCGCGATTGGGTTGAATACCTGAATGCGCCGACCGGCACCATTCTTGCCGATGAACGCGCGGCCAACGGCCATGCGGCGCCCTATGGCGTGCGATATTGGGGCGTGGGCAATGAGAGCTGGGGCTGCGGCGGATTGATGCGGGCCGAGTATTACGCCGATGAATTCCGGCGCTACGCCAACTTCCTCGGCAGCTATGAAAAGGCGCATTTATTCCGCATCGCCACCGGTCCGGGCGTGGACGACTACCACTGGACCGAGGTGATGATGCGGGAGTGCGCGGCACCACGTTTCAACCCCGGCATCATGGACGGACTCTCGCTGCATTATTATATGAACGGCGGCATCCCGCCAGCGAAGACCCAGCAGCAGTTGCGCGTCACAGGATTCTCTCGCGAGGAGTGGCGCACAGTAATGGCCCACGGTTGGTATATCGAGCATTTGATCGCGAAACACTCGGAGATTATGGACCGCCATGACCCGGCAAAGCGGATCAAGCTGATCGTGGATGAATGGGGCACTTGGTATGCGCCCGAACCGACGCCACCGCCCAGCACGCTCTTCCAACAACAAACCATCCGTGACGCCATGGTCTCGGCCCTGACCTTCGATGCCTTCATCAAGCATGCGGAACGCGTCCGCATGGCCAATGCCGCGCAGGTCGCCAATGTGCTCCATTCCGCCATCCTCACCTTCGGTGAACATACCGTGCGCACGCCGACGTGGCATGCCTTCCACCTTTATGCGCCCCATCAGGACGCCACGCGATTGTCCGTCTCCGGCGAACTTACGACCTTGGAGCATGACGGCCTGCCCTATCCGCAACTCTCGGTCACGGCGTCCCGCGATCTGCATGGCGGCGTCACGATTTCAGTGGCTCATACCGATCCGGAAAAATCCTGCGATCTCTCGCTACGCCTGCCGGGTCTGCCAGACGGTCATCAGGCCAGCGCCCGCATGCTGGTCGCTGCGAATCTGGATGATGTAAATACCGCGGATTCGCCTGACCGTGTATCCTCCCGGACATGGAAGGATTTCCGTTTCAGCACCGGATTGCTCGAGGCCAGCCTGCCGCCCGCCAGCATCGTCACCCTGCGTTTCTCCGCGCCTTAACCACCGGACGCTTAATTGCGCCGGGCGGAAATGAGCCAGAGCAGGTTCAGCAATGAAGTCAGGAACGCGGCCACATAGGTCAACGCCGCGGCGTTCAGCGTTTGCGAGACGCCAGGCATTTCATCGCGATCAATGATGCCCAAGCCGACCAATTCCACCTTTGCGCGGCGGCTGGCATCAAACTCCACAGGTAAAGTGACCAGATGAAACAAGGTCAGCACCGTGTAACAGATGATGCCGATGTCGATGAGACCGGTGAAGCGAAAGAAGAGACCGCCAAATACCACCAAGGGCAGCAACTGCGCACTAATCCGCGTGACCGGCACGAGCGCCATGCGGGTTTTGAGCAGAGTGTAGCCGACCTTGTGCTGGATGGCGTGGCCCGCCTCATGCGCTGAGACGCCCAAGGCCGCGAGGCTGGTGCCGCGATAGTTTTCCGAGGAAAGCACCAGACGCTTGTGCACTGGATCGTAGTGGTCCGTAAGGTGGCCGGAGGTCTCCGCAATCTCGACGTCGTTGATGCCCGCGCGCGCCATGACCGCCTCGGCGGCTTCCCGGCCGGTGATGCGGCCACGCGAGGGAATCTTGACGTTCTTGTTGTAGGCGCTGGAAACCCGCATCTGGGCATAGAGCGCGAACACAAACGAAAGCAGCAACAGCACCATAATGATGGGCGTCGGAATCAGGGCGAAGGCGATGAGGTTGGTCATGATTTCTAAAATTAAACTTGGGCTGGAAAATCATCACCCTGACCGCCGACTGATTTCAGTCTGCATCGGGCGAATGCCCACAACTTAGCGAAACCCCGATTTTTGCCAGCGAAAATCGCACAAATGGAAAGGCGCGACTGGATTCCAGTCGCGCCTTGAAAACCAACCGGTGGCGTCAGCCAACCGCTCAGGCGAGCTTGGTCACGTCAACCCAGCGGCGCTCCGCCCAGGACTTAAGACCGAGTTCGGCAAGCTGCACACCCTTGGCACCTTCGAAGAGATCCCAGCGGAAGGGCTCATCCTTCACCACGTGACGCAGGAACAGCTCCCACTCGATCTTGAAGGCGTTGTCGTAAATCCCCTGATCGGGCACGCGCACCCAACCGTCCTTGTATTTGATCGGGCTGTCCACGTCGGGATTCCAGACGCAACGCGGCGTGGCCGCGATGGACTGGGCTTTGCAGTCACGGAGACCGGCGACAGCCGTGCCGTGCGTGCCATCAACATGGAGGGTGAGCAGGTCGTCGCGGTCCACGCGGGTCGTCCAGGAGGAATTGAAATGACAGATGACACCATTGGTGAGCTCAAACGTCGCGTAGGCGGCGTCGTCGGCGGTGCATTTGTAAGGCTTGCCCGCTTCGTCCCAGCGCTGGGGAACATGGGTGGCACCGAGGCAGGTGAGACTCTTGATGTCGCCGAACAGGTTCTGGATGACATACTGCCAGTGACAGATCATGTCCACGATGATGCCGCCGTCCTCTTCCTTGCGGTAGTTCCACGACGGGCGCTGGAGCTTCTCGTGCTCGCCGGTGAAAACCCAATAACCAAACTCGCCGCGCACGGAGAGCACCTTGCCGAAGAAGCCCTGGTCCATGAGCCACTTCAGTTTCACGAGGCCGGGCAGCCAGAGCTTGTCCTGCACGACACCGTGCTTGAGGCCGGCGGCGGAAACTTCCTGGGCCAGCGCGAGGGCTTCAGCAGAGGTCGTGGCGGTGGGTTTTTCACAGTAAATGTGTTTCTTCGCGGCGATGGCCTTGCGCACACCGATGGGACGCTGGCCGGTCAAAGTGGCGTCGAAATAAACCTGATTGGCCGGATCCGCGAGGGCTGCATCGAGGTTGGTCGTGTAGCGCTTGACGCCCGTGCGGGCCGCGAGGGCGGCGATCTTGGTTTCGCTGCGGCCGACCAGGATCGGATCCGGCATGATTACTTCGCTGTCGCTGAGCTTGATGCCGCCCTGATCGATGATCGCTTTGATCGAACGGATCAGGTGCTGGTTGGTGCCCATGCGTCCGGTGACGCCGTTCATGATGATGCCGACTTTATGCGTGGTCATGTGATAATGAGGAGGGGGTTAAAACGAGGAAGCTGAGCTTAGGCTAAAGCCGCGGCTTGCGTTAGAACAATTCCGACTTTTGCTAGCACGAAACCGTCCCATGCCTGCCTGGAGCCCCATCCTCGTCCAAAAGATAGAAATTCACGCCCTCGGCTTCGTGTTGCGCAAACTCCAGCTCAACCGGCACCGCGAGACCGAAGTGGCATTGCATGGCCACGCCTACGCCCAGTTGATTCTTTATCTGAGCGGTGAAGGCGTGCAGACCATCGGGCAGCAGCGGCACCAGGCGCGCTCCGGCGATCTGTTCATTATTCCAGCAGGACTTTCGCACGGCTATTCGGTTTCCGGCCGCAGCCGGCCCGTGTGCCTCGTGTTGGATTATGAGAGTGAGAACACCGAGGCCGCCCGCACGCGGATCGTGCATCGTCGGCTCAACCCCGCCGCGCTCAACGAACTGAGCGAGCAACTCGCCCGGGTCCCCCGCAAGGGCCGGCTGACGTTGGGCGACTATCCGGCTATCCTGGCCGTCGTCGCGCGCCTGCTCGGCCAGACCTCGCCGCCGGCCACGCCGGCAAAGAGTGCGCCGGCTTTCGCCAAAGTGCGCGCCTTGCTCGAAACCCCCGCCCCGCTTTCCGTCGTCGCCCGCCAAGCCGGTTATCATCCGGATCATCTCACGCGAAAGTTGAAGCGTGAAACCGGTCTGGGCTTGCGCGCCACCCGCGATCGGTTGCGCCTCGCCGCTGCACAACAGGCGTTGCACACCGAGTCCACGATCGCCGAGGCCGCCGTGAAAGCGGGATTTGATGATCCCAACTATTTCTCGCGTTGGTATCGCCGCCAGACTGGACAAACCCCCACCGCTTTTAGCCGGACCTGAATCCGCTCAATCCAGCATCGGCTTGGGTGTCGTGCCGGTCCATTGCGCCTGCGCCCCTTCCGGCAAGGCCGGAATTGCGCCCGTCCCCGCAGGCGGCAGCGTCCCGTTCAACTCCTGCCGCCAGTGTGCCACGTCTCCGCCAGGGCAATAGGTGTAGATCATGTGCATGGGCTCGGCACCCGTGTTGGTCAGCTGGTGAAACAACCCCGGCGGCATGTAAACCGCCTGGCCCGCCTTGATCGGGCTGCGCTCCGTGCCAACACAGATTTCTCCTTCACCCTGCACGATAAAATACACTTCCTCCTGCTCTTGGTTATGCCAAGGCACCTGGCCGCCCTTTGGCTCGAGGATCGAATAGCCCATGGTAAAACCTTTGGCTTGGATGGGTTGGTTGGCTTGGCCGACAAGGCCGCGGCCCCAACGACGGGCCGGGAACGTGCCGCCGGCGATTTTTGCGAGATCAGCGATGGTCATAAAATGGATGGCGCGCCTTTCATGCGCCGTCATAATGGCGGTGTAAATGGAAAATCCTGCCCCTGATCCACTCCTGCATCCCAGTCCCGCGGCCGAAGCCCGGCAAATGTTGCTCGTGCAAGGCAACCGCGGCGTCCAAGGCGCGATTGATATCTTGATGCAGCAATTTCAGGTGCTGCAAACCCGGGCGCAAATGATGCTCACCATAACAACGCTGACGCTCACCATCACCGGCTTTTCCGGCCCCAAAATCGCCGCTTCCGGCACTTTTGCCCAGACCACCATGGTGCTCGGCATCCTCTCGGTGCTGGCTTCCACCCTGCTTATTCTCGGTGGCAGCCTGCGAATTCAATGGGTCACGCAGTTCACGGCCGAAAACGATCTCGCGCTGGTCACCAGCGTGGTCCGCTACCGGAACAAAAAGACGAAACTGTTCTTCGCGGAAATCTGCCTGCTGGTGGCCGGCCTCACCTGCTACGTCGCCAGCGTGGTGGCCTATTTCATCTGGGGCCTCTGAAATCAGGCGGCCAGTCCCGCCCGCTTCAGCAGCGCCTGCAGATCCGGTTCGCGACCCATAAAGTCCCGATAGAGTTGCATCGGCTCGGCGGAATTTCCCCGGCTCAAGATTTTGGCCACAAATTCCGCGCCGGTAACGGCGTTGAAAATACCCTCGCGCTCAAAACGGGTAAACGCATCCGCATCGAGCACCTCCGCCCATTTGTAGGAATAATAGCCGGCGGCATACCCGACCGGATCGGCAAAAATATGCGTGAACCGCCGCATGATGGTAGGGGTCGGCGGTTCGGTGGGCACCAGGCAATCCGCAATGGCGGCGTGGACGGTGTTTTCCAAATCTTCGGTCGCCAGAAATTCTGAAGTCCGCATGTGCATGAGCAGGTCCATTTTGGCGAACGAAAGCTGGCGCATGGTGGCCGTCGCGGAACGGAAGTTCTTCGCCGCGGTCATGCGCGCAAACATATCCTCCGGAATGGGCGCGCCCGTCTCATGATGCCGGGCAAAAAGATCCAAGCCCGCGCGCTGCCAGCACCAATTTTCCATGATCTGCGACGGCAACTCGACGAAGTCCCAGGCGACGTTCACGCCGTTGAGTGACTTAATTTCCACCTCGCCCAGCAAGTGATGCAGGAGATGGCCAAATTCGTGAAAAATAGTTTCGACCTCGCGATGCGTCAGCAACGCCGGCCGGCCGGCCGCCGGGGGCGTCAGATTTCCGCAGATCAAACCCAGATGCGGCCCGCGCGGACCATCCGCCACGGGGCCGCCGGTGATCAAATAATTCATCCAAGCCCCGCCGCGCTTTGACTCTCGCGGATACCAGTCGGCGTAGAACGAGCCGAGCTGCCGGTCGCTTTGATCAAAGAGGTCGTAGAACAGCACCTCCGGATGCCAGGTCTCAACTTCGCCTGCGGGTCGCGGCACCACCCGCAAACCAAAGATTTTTTTCACGAGCTCAAACAAACCCGCCACCACCCGGTCCATCGGGAAATAGGGCCGGAGCAATTCCTCATCGAATGCATAGCGGCTCTGCCGCAGTTTTTCCGCCCAATAGCCCAGTTCCCACGGCGCCAGCCGGGCCACCGCCGTCCCCAGTTGCTGGGCCTTGTAGGCTTCGAGTTCACCCGCTTCCCGGGCAAATCTCGGCGCGGCGCGGCGGTGCAGGTCTTCGATGAAATCGAGGGCCCGTTGGCCGTTTTTCGCCATGCGGCGCTCCAGCACCATGTCCGCGAAATTACTCTTGCCCAGCAAGGCGGCCTTTTCTTTGCGCAACTCAAGAATGCGCCGGATGAGCGGGGTGTTTTCATGGGGCGCTTTCGTGCCCACGGTGCTCGCCGCCTCCCACATTTGCCGCCGTAAAGCCGTATCCTCCAGATAGGTCATGAACGGCTCTTGCGAGGGCATGTTCAGCGTAAACCGCCAGACGGGCTTTTCCTCCGATCCCATACCTTTCGCCTTCGCACCCGCCAAGGCCGCCGCCTGCGCATGCGCGGGCAGGCCGCGCAACCGGGACTCATCCGTCACGCAAAGCTCCCACGCATTGGTGGCATCGAGCACATTTTCGGAATACTTTTGCGTAAGTTGCGCCAGCTCGGTTTGCAGCGCCTCCAAGCGCTGCCGTTGTTCCGCCGGCAAATCCGCGCCGGCTTGGCGAAATTCCGCCACGGTCTCGTCCAGAAACCGGCGATGCACGCCCTGCAAAGCCACGGCCTCCGGCATGGCGGCAAAAGTCTTCAGCCGCGACCACAACGCCGGATCCAGCGGAATGCTCGCCAGAAATCCGGATACTTTAGGGAGAAGCTTGTTGTATGCTTCGCGCAAGGCCGGGGCATCGGCGACCGATTGGAGATGCCCCACTTTTCCCCATGCCACCGTCAGTTCCTCCGTCGCTTGTTCGAGGGCAAGAAAAGTGCTGGCGTAGGTCATCCGTGCCGGGTCTTGCACCCCGATGGCGGTGACGGCCGCCTGCGCTCCGGTTAGGGCTTGTTCGATCGCAGGCTCAATTTGGTCAGGCGTGAGCTTTGACCACGGGATAAGGAACGAAGGGGCCAGAAAAGCATTAACGAGCATTCCGCAAAAACCCGCGACTGGGCGGGAAAGTCAAACCTCAAGCCTCACCAGCTATACGTCGCCCCGAACACAATTTGCCGGTTGGCCGCCGGCACCGCCGGCACTTCCTGAAAATTGGTATTCCACAGGTTGTCCACCTGCAACGAGAGCTCTACTCCTCGCCATGCCTGCGGCCGCCAAGCCAGTGCCAGCGCACT
>JAGNQV010000058.1 GCA_017988885.1 Opitutaceae bacterium
GCCTGAAGCGACAGGTCCATCTTTAGGCCGTAGCGAGGGACGCCAGTAAATTTTTTGGGTCGGCGGCTTTCATTAAAGCTTCGCCAACCAATACGGCATGAGCGCCGGCGGCACGCACCCGGGCGGCATCCGCCGGGACATGAATGCCGCTCTCGCTCACGGCGATGACGTCCTTCGGAAAGAGCGGGATCAGGCGCTCGCTCAAGCCCAGATCGGTTTGGAAGATGGCGAGATCGCGATTGTTCACGCCGATGAGCTTCGCGCCATGGTCGAGGGCACGCTGCAATTCGTCCTCGTGATGGATCTCAAACAAAGCGTCGAGTCCGGCGGCTTGGGCCGCGGCGTAGAGGGATGCGATTTCGGCCTCGTCCAGCGCGCGCACGATAATGAGGATGGCGCTGGCACCGGCTGCACGGGCTTGCAGGACCTGGACCGGGTGCACCATGAAATCCTTGCGCAGACAGGGGACCGCCGGCGGATCGCGGTGGAAGAGCGCAGTCACGGAATTGAGGTCGGCGAGGGTCCCGCCGAAAAATTTCTCGTCGGTCAGCACGGAAAGCGCACTGGCACCGGCAACGCGGTATTTTACCGCCTGCTCCGGGGCGGAGATGCCGGTGGCGATGGCCCCGGCAGAAGGGGAGCGGCGTTTGATCTCAGCGATGACCGCGAGTTGACCGTCCGCCCGTCGCAAGGCCCCGGCAAAGGAGGGCGGAACGGGCCGCGCGGCGTGCAGGTCCGACAGCTCACCGAGCGAAATGGGACGGACCAGCGCGGCGATTTCCTGCCGCTTCCAAGCCATGATTTCAGTGAGTTTGTCAGCCATCCCCTGAATAGCCGCAAAGAGGCGCAGGCGGCGCAAGAAACATTCTGCGGCGCACCGCTGTTTTCCTTTTGCCCTTTGGGGGCCTTCTTGCGGCCATGTCCGCATGAGCGCCATTGAGGAACTTCGCCAGACCATCGCCCGCTTGCGTGGCCCGGGCGGCTGCCCGTGGGATCAGGAGCAGACCCATGCGACCTTGGTGCGCTGCCTGATTGATGAAGTGAGCGAATTGATCGACACCATTGACCGGCTCGATCTGCCGCACATGCGCGAAGAACTGGGCGACGTGCTGATCCAGGTGATTTTCCATGCGCAACTCGCGGAGGAGGCAGGGCATTTCGACCTGAATGAGGTGGCCCGGGAGGTGAACGAAAAGCTGGTGCGGCGGCACCCCCATGTCTTCGGCGAAAATAAACTGGGCACGTCGGAACAGGTGCTGGTGCAATGGGAGCAGATCAAGGCGCAGGAGAAAAAGCACGGTCCGGTAGCGTCCCGCATTTTCAAGGAACTGCCACCGCGGCTGCCCGCCCTCATGTTTGCCGAAGCCGTGTGGAAGCAAATCGAGAAAAAGCGCCTGCCGGTCGAAGGTTGCGTGGATGCGGCGCAAGTGCAGGCCTTGGGCGCGCAACTCGATGCGGTGACGCTCGGGCGCATGCTTTTCGAGATTACGGCGGCGAGCCGGGCCAAGGGACTTGACCCGGAAGGTGCACTGCGGTTGCACACGGAAAAAGTGATGCGCGATGTCGAACAAAAGCTCCAAACCGGTAGCCCTGCCGCCGCCACCTGACGCGGTGCTCGCGGCATGGTGGACGCCCTTTGCGGATTTTCTCGCGAAGGAGCGCCGCTATTCGCCCTACACGCTGCGGAATTACCGGCAGGCGTTTGATGATTTCTACCGCTGGATCACGGCCAGTGGAGCCTGGGAGGCCAGGGTCGGGCAAATGGAAGCGCGGGCTTTGCGGGATTTTGTGATCGAGGCGCAACGGCGTTTTGGGCGGCGCACGCTGCACAACCACGTCTCAGGTCTGCGCTCATTCTATAAATTTTGGGTGCAGCGCGGGCGCCTGCGGCGCAATCCCTTCACCGGGGTGCCTCTCCCCAAGCTGGAAAAACGCCTGCCCAAGTTTCTGACCGAAGAGCAGATGCGCCGCCTGTTGTCCGGCCCGCAACGTTTGCTGGAGAACCACAGTGTGGACGCCTTCACGGCATGGCGCGACCGGTTGGTGATGGAATTGCTCTATGGCGGCGGACTGCGGGTCAGTGAGTTGACCGGTCTGAACTACGGCGCCATTGACTTCGATGATGGCGTGGCGCGCGTGCTCGGCAAAGGGCGCAAGGAGCGGTTGTGTCCGCTCGGGAGCGTGGCTTTGACGGTGCTGAAAAAGTTTCGCGACGAACAGGCCCGCGACACCGGTCCGCAGGCCCCGGTCGTGATCACCGCACGCCAGCAACGCCTGCCGGTGCGCCAGGTGCAGCTCCTGCTCAAGCGCTACCTGCTCCTCGCCGAATTGCCGCTGGACCTGACGCCGCACAAATTACGCCACAGCTACGCGACGCACCTGTTGAACGCGGGCGCGGATCTGCGCTTGGTGCAGGAGCTGCTGGGGCATGCGCAATTGGCCACGACCCAAATTTACACGCATGTCAGCATCGCCCGCTTGCAGGAGGTTTACGCCAAGGCCCATCCGCGGGCCTGAAGCGGGCCGATCGCGTTCCCCGGAATTTATACGCGCCGGTCAGGGGCAGGGAATACGCCGGGCAGAACTTTGACCGCTGGCATCGTAGACCATGACTTCAATCGCGGTGGCACCCGCGGCCTGCGCCGCGGTGATATCGACCATGAAGCTTTCGTCGCGGCCGTCGAGGATACCGTCGGCCGGCTGTTCGACGCTCTCCTTGTAACCATTGTTCAGGCTGAATTCTGCACCCGCAAGCAACGAGAGGGCATCCTTCGCGTGCACGGTGACGCTCACGCGCCCATTCTTTCGCTGGGCGGTAACGTCGAGTATCTCGGGGGGAGAGTGATCAACCAGCAGATCGTCGGTTGTAAATGAGGCCTGCAAGCGATCGGTCGCCGGGCGGGGGGCAGTCTCATGCACGACGAGCCGCGTTTGGTAAACACCTTCGGTCAGGTGGGAAAGATCGAACTGCACGTAAGAATCGCGTGTGTCGATAGCGAGGTCGCTCCACGCGCTGTCGCCCATGCGCCGGATGGAAAACGTGGCGATAAGCGAATCGCCATCGGGATCCGTGGCATTCCACACGATGACTTGGGCTCCGGGTTGCGGCACGATCTGACTCGTGAGAAACGGATTGCGCCGTTTGTCGTCATCGCGGCCGGCCGGCTGCAACAACTGTCCGAGGGTCGGAATGGTCGCGGCGGAATTCTCTACCGCGGGCACGAGTCCAAAATCAGGTGACAGCAAGCGAAAGTCCTGTAACTGCGGACGGCGGTTTTGCGGGAGAAAATAGAGCTGAGGTTTGGCGATGACGAAATCGCTGCTGCTTGGCGTGAAGCGGATTTGCACATACCGGCCACGCAGGCCGGGCACCAACCAAGCGCCGTCTTGCATGGCAGCGGATTGCCAAGGCGACCAGCCTTCCACTTCGTCGCTGCCATAGCTCGCACGCAATTCAACCTTAAGCTGGTCTGGTTTGACTTGAGTGCCATGGCCTAATTGCAACTGCCCAATCTCCGCCGGCACGGAGAGGTCCAGTCGCCGGGTCTCGGCGGAACTGGCGGTGACGTCCGTAAAATTCACGAGGGTGAGCGTGGAGGGATTATTGCCGATGGCATAGAACGCACCGGCAATTTTGGCGGCGGGCACCATACAGTTTACTTGGGCCGAAACGGCACCGGTAAAAGTCAGGCTGCGCTGGCTGGCAGGGTCGTAGCCGAGCAGTTCACCCTGCTCGCCGCCGGCAATGAGAATCTGGTCTTCATGTCGTGCAAGCTGGTAGAACGCGACATTGGCGCGGGCGGCGGCCACCTCCGGAAATCCGCCATCGGGAAACCACCATAACTGACTGCGGCCGTTGAAGCGGTCCGGGCGAGCGGGCTCGACCGGGGGATTGGCCGGGACGCTGCCGGCATCCGCCGGATTGGCCGCATCGTCAGCTTTGTCGTCGAGCTTGGGCGCGGGTTTGGGCCGGCTCAGGCGATTTTCGCCGGTGCCCGCACCAAAAGTGAGCGCGGCATAAAAACCACCGGGCCATGGTAATAAATCACAGACCTCGGCATTACGGTTCTCGGCCAGGATCCGCGGTGCGCCGCCGGCCGCGGTAAATTCGTAGACATTACCCTTCGGCGCGGAACCGGCGATGACGCGGCCGTCACTCAGCCGCAACAGCCGGCGCATATTGCGATCGCGGATCTCGCCGAACAAAGTGATGCCACGCGCCGCTAGGCCGTCGGCGCCGGTGATTTTTTCCGTGTGATCGCCGCTCGCTGCAAACGCAGTCAGATCGACGCGATAGATGCGGCCGGGATTACCAGTCGCGACGAGCACCGCGGGCGGGGTGGACCCAACTGGCAGCGCGAGCAGATCAAAAACCGAATCAACCGGCAGCGCGGTGCGGGCGATGACTTTGCCGTCACGCGCCAGCACCAAGGTGCCTTGGGGGGAAGTGCCCGCGAGGAGATCGCCGTTCGCCAAGCGCACCGCGGCAAAGATATGCGTCTCAGGCAGGTCGAGCAGAGTTTTGATCTCAGGCTCGCCGCGAACGTCGGGGTTTATGCTGAGGAGTTTACCGTCCGGCCCGGTGCCAACCAGCAGGTGGTTGCCGTCAGTCGCGATGCTCCACAGCAAAGCCTGATCGAAGCTGGCTTTGAGCGAAGTTACCGCCGGTCCGGGCAGCAGCCGGCCATCGGAGCGGGTGGCGGCGCCCTGCAAGCTGCGGCTGGCGACATCACGGAAGAAATCGATCTCCTGGGTTTTTGAAAGCGGCGCCGCGTGGGTTAGACTCGTTAGGCCGGCGATGACGGCGAGGGTGGAGAAAGAGGAGTAGGACATACGGAAGGAAATCAGTCGGTGACACGGAAGGCACGCCGCACCACGCCGGGCAAAAGCCGCCCGGCGAGCCGGTGGGTTTCCCAAAGCGGAGCGACGGCCGCACGGCTGTAATAACGGGCTTCATCGGCCTTGGTCGCAATGCGCTCAAAGGAACCGGGGAGGTCGCGCGTAGTGGTGGCCTGATCGACGAACACCCGGGAGCTCTCGACGACGGCGAGGTAAATGCCATCGGGTTCGCGCGCTTGGCGCACAAGGTCGAGCAGGGCGGCAAAGCCGCGGAGTTGTGCGGCGGTGAGGTTGTTAGCGCGCCCAGTGAGCTCGTCGAGCGCCTCGCCGTTGGCCACCACGAGTTCCAAATTGCGCCCCTGCCAATCGGCGGGCACGGGGATGGTCACGACTTCCTGCGCCGGCTGGCCTTGGAAATCGCGCCAGCCAAAGGTGACGTCGAGCTTGCCGCCGGGGGCGAGCACCGTGCGGGAAAGCTGCACATATTCGAGCGTCGCCTGCGGATTCGCGGTGAGGGGCGTGACCTGCACGGCGATGCGCGCGGGGAAAGTGGCCTCGTAGGGATTTTGCAGCACCGCGGTAATATCCTTCACGAAACCAGACAATCCCTGCGTGATGCCTTGCGGACCGCTGAGCAGGCTGACGGTCGGAATGCGCTCTCCATTGGGAAAAACAAAGTCGGCCTGCAGGCGCACGCCGTAGCTGAAGCCGGCGTCGTTGGAGCCCATGATGGCCTGCGCGGCCCCGGCGCCGATGACCAGCGGTGTGAGTTGCGGGTGTCGCGCCGCGGAAAAATGCAAGGTCTTGGGTTTCTCGCCGGGTCGATCCACGGTGATTTCCACTGGTAGCATTGGTGGCGGTTCACCGAGTTCGCCGGCGATGGCGGAAAGGCGGTCTTGGTTCACAGTGCCGATAATGCCGCCGGTGTTGGCCACCTTGAGGGAGTTTAAGTTTGAGGGCAGGATCGCCACGATTTCGGCGCGCGCCATCGGCAGGGCGACATCGCCGAGCCCCATCATGGGATGACCAAAGGCGACCACCCGGCCACCATCCACGTAGGAAACCGTGCCGGTGGCGGCGAGGGTGATATCGCCGGTGGTGACAGCCACGGCCACGGCATCGCCAGCGCGCAAGGGATGAGTGTCCTCGCTGGCCAGAGCCGCCGCGCTCATTTGGCCGCCAAGGCCGGTGATCCGCAGGCCGAGGGCGGCGAATTGCGGGGCGAGCCAGTCCATTACTTGCGGGGCGAGACCGCCAAACGCGAAGACCGGGGTCAGCGGCTGCAGGGTCTCGCTCAACCCTGCGGTGGTGGTGGCTGGCTGCAGCGCGGAACTTTTGCGGAGGGCGGCTTGGGCCTCGGTTTCGTCGGACTTTTTACTGACTTCCAGCAAATCAGCGATGGGCGTGAAACCGGCATAACGCACGGTCTCGAAGCGTTGCACCTGATAGGAAAGGGCGCCGGCGATCTTGCCATCAATGTAGAGTGGACTGCCGCTCATGCCGGCGACGGCCCCCATTTTTTGCACCCGTTCGTCGGTGAGCTGGCAGAGGATGAGCGACTTGCCGGGCCCCAACGCGTTGCGCACGACACCGGTCACTTCGACATTGAATGGCTCCGCCTGGGTGCCTTGGAAAACCGTCCAAACCTCACCTTTCATGCCAGGTTTTAGATCATCGAGGGCCAACGCAGGTGCGTGCGCGGGTTGCGCATTCGTCAGAGCGGGAAAGGCCAACAGTCCAAGGTAAAGAGATAGTGACAGCAGCCGAAAAAACATGGGGACGTGGCGGCCGGTGCGGCTCAGGCAGTTCATCAAAGTTGCTTTATGGCCCGAGCCATGACGGCGCAAGCGCGGTCGATGACGGCTTCATCGTGCGCTGTGCTGATGAAGCCGGCTTCGTAAGCACTGGGGGCAAGGTAAACGCCTTGGTCCAGACACGCGTGGAAAAAGCGCGCGAAGAGCTTGCCGTCACCTGTGAGAGCCGTGGTGTAGTCGCGCACCGGCGTGGCGGTGAAAAAAATGCTGAACATGGAACCGCACTGGGGGACTTGCGCGGGCAGGCCCTTCGCCCGGGCGGCCTCGAGGACGGCATCCCGCAAGCGTTGGCCGAGGGTATCGAGGCGGGCGTAGGGGTTGAGTTCCTCGAGCATTTTCAGGGAGGCAATCCCTGCGGCCATGGCGAGCGGGTTGCCACTCAATGTGCCGGCCTGATAAACCGGACCCAGCGGCGCGAGATAGTCCATGATGTCCGCCCGACCGCCAAAGGCTCCCACGGGGAGTCCGCCGCCGATAATTTTACCGAGGCAGGTGAGATCGGGGATGATTTTTTCCCGCTCTTGGACGCCGCCCTTGGCAATGCGGAATCCGGTCATGACTTCGTCGAAAATCAGGAGCGCGCCATGCTTCGCCGTAACCGTGCGCAAATTGGCGAGGTAACCCGCATCCGGCATGATGAAGCCGACGTTGCCGCAGTAGGGCTCGACGATGACGCACGCGATTTGATCCGGATTGGCGGTAAACGCGGCGTCGAGGGCGGCGCGATCATTGTAGGGGAGCACGACCGTCTCTTGGGCAAAAGCGGCGGGCACGCCGGCGCTGTCGGGATTCCCGTGGGTGAGGGCACCGGAGCCGGCCTTGATGAGGAGCGAGTCGGAATGACCGTGGTAGCAGCCGGCGAATTTGATGATCTTGTCGCGCCGCGTGAAACCGCGCGCGAGCCGGATGGCGGACATGGTTGCTTCCGTGCCGCTGTTGCACATGCGGACTTTCTGGATGGAAGGAACGAACTTCACGATGAGCTCCGCCATCTCGACCTCGTAGGGGTTGGGCGTGCCGAAGGACGTGCCATTCTCCAACGCGGCGGCAATCGCGGCTTTGATGCGCGGGTGGTTGTGCCCGTGAATCGCCGGCCCCCAGGTGCAGACGAAGTCAATCAGCTCGCGGCCATCGGCGGTGGTCAAAGTCGCGCCCTGCGCGGATCGCGTGAAGAACGGTGTGCCGCCGACCGAACGGAAGGCACGGACAGGGGAATTCACGCCACCGGGGATAAGCTGGAGGGCACGAGTGAAAAGTTGATCGGAAACAGACATTGGAAACCGCTAATTCACGCTAATAGCCGCTGATGAACAGAAGAATCGACACGCCGCAGCCATTGCAGCCTTGGAGTCGCACCAAAATTAATGAGATAGCCGACGCGCAGGCGCGATGCTTTCAGTTCATTCAATAACTGTGCTTCATGCTCCGGCGCCAGCACCCTTATCGCTTTCAGTTCGACGATGATGGAGGCGTGCACCAACAGGTCAGCCTCGTAATGTTTTTTCAATGGCCGGCCTTTGAACTGGATCTCAAGTCTGGGCTTTGAAACGAACGGAATAGCCTGACTGCCCAACTGCAGCTCAAACGCCTCCTGATAGACCTCTTCCAGAAATCCGGGACCCAACTGATTGTAGACTTCAAACGCTGCCGCCATCAGGGCGTAACCCTCGGACTTGAACAGATTATCCTCATTAGCGCCCATTAGCGTGCATCAGCGGTTTAAAACTAGCTCACGTATTTCTGCACGATGGGGATCCGGCGGCCGACGCCGAAGGCGAGGGAGGTGATTTTCAGGCCCGGGGCGGCCTGCTTGCGCTTGTATTCGTTGAGATCGACTTTGCGCACCATGTCGTTGACCACGGTCTCCGGAAACCCCGCCGCCACGAGGTCGCGGCGGGAGAGGCCCTGCTCGACATAGCCCTTGAGAATGGCGTCGAGTTGGTCGTAGGGCGGCAGACTGTCCTGATCCATCTGACCGGGACGCAGTTCAGCGCTCGGCGCCTTTTCGATGGTGTTGTGCGGGATGATTTCACGTTCGCGATTGATCCAGCGGGAGAGGGCATAGACCTGTGTTTTGAAGACGTCGGAGATGACGGCGAGGCCGCCGGCCATGTCACCGTAGAGGGTGCAATAACCGACCGCGACTTCGCTCTTGTTGCCGGTGGTGAGCAGCAAGGAGCCGAATTTATTCGAGAGTGCCATCATCAGGACGCCGCGGATGCGGGCCTGAATGTTTTCCTCGGTAACGTCGGGTTTCAGGCCTTGGAAGATCGGGCCGAGGGCGGTTTCGCAGGCCGCGACGGCTTCGGCGATCGCGATCGTCTCAAAGCGGATGCCCAGATTTTCGGCGAGGATCCGCGCGTCGTCCTTGGAGTGGTTGGAGGAAATCGCTGACGGCAAGGAGACCCCGATGACGTTCTCCGGCCCAAACGCCTCGGCGGCAATGACGGCGACGAGGGCGGAGTCGATGCCGCCGGAGAGCGCAATCAGGGCACGCTTAAATCCGCTTTTGTGCGCATAGTCGCGGAGACCTAGGACAAGGGCGTCGTAAATATCCTTCATTTCCTCTTGGGCAAAACTGGGGTGAATCTGCGGCTTGCCGTCGGAGGCTGGGCTGCCGGTTTCGACCACACAGAGTTCTTCCGTAAAGGCGGCGAGGCCGGCGGTGATGTTGCCCCGGGCATCGGCGATGAGCGAACGGCCGTCGAAGATGAGTTCATCGTTGCCGCCAACGGCGTTCACATAGGCGACCGGACAACCGAGCAAGCGGGCGGCATCGGTGACCAGCGTCTGGCGGACATTGCCCTTGGCGTGATACCACGGACTCGCGGAGAGATTGACCATGAGGTCGCACTTTTGGACGGCGAGCTGCTTGACGGGGTCAAGGCCGCTGTAGAGTCGTCGGGTGCTGATCGTCGGATGCGTCCAAATATCCTCGCAGATGGTTACGCCGATCCGCTGCCCGGCATGGACGATGACACTGGGCTGGGCGGCGGGTTCGAAATAGCGGTCCTCGTCAAAGACGTCGTAGGTGGGCAGAAGGCATTTGTGTGTGGTGGTCACCACATGGCCGCGATGGCAGAAGGCGGCGGAGTTGAAATACGGCCGGCCTTGGCCGGAAGAGTTGGGTGTCACTGTGCCGATGAGCGCGGGCACCTCACCGACGGCCGCGGCAATCTCAGCCAAGGATTCGGCGATATCGGGCACGAAACGCCGCTTGAGCAGCAAATCCCGCGGTGGGTAGCCGCAGACCACGAGCTCGGGAAAAACCACGAGTTCGGCGCCCTGGGCCACGAGGGCGGCATAGGCGTCGACAATTTTACGGCGATTGCCGGCGAGATCGCCGACGATGGTGTTGAGCTGAGCGAGACCGAGGCGCATGGATGAAAGGGGGCACCGTGGAGTGATTTCGGAGCGCTGACAACTCGCAAGGCTTGCACTCTGCCCCCGTGAGGTAATTTGCTGGCACATCACCATGTGGAAGTTACGGCATATTTGGATTTTCGGTCTGGGCCTGCCGGCCATGGCACTGGCCGTCGAGGCGCCGATTGAGCTGACCTTGAGCCAAGCCCTGGCCACCGCTGAGCAGACCAGCCTGACCGTGCTCATCAGCCGGGAAACGGTCGCCCAAGCGGTCGAGGCGGCGGTGCAGCAGCGCAGCAATCTGCTGCCGCAAGTCACGTTGGACGCCACCCAGCGGCGCAGCCGCACCGCGTCCGTCGGCGGGGCGTTGGTCAGCAGCGGCATCAACAACCGTTTCGACGCCGTGCTGAATGGCCGGCTCGATCTGCTCGATCCCGAAAAAATCGCGACCTACAAGGCCGCCACCTATGCGATCGCCGTCGCCAAATTAGGCGAGGAACAGGTGCGCGAAGTGGTGCTGGCGGCCGTGGCTGACACTTACTTTGCCCATCTGCGCAACCTGCGCCGGGTGGAAGTGCTCGATGCCAACATCGCCCAGTCGCAGAGCTTGCTGAAGCTCACGCAAAACCGAATTGATGCCGGCGTGGCCACCCAGATTGACGTCACGCGTGCCGAGGCCCAACTCGCCATCGATGAGCAAGCACGGCTCCAACAGGATACCGTCTTGCAGGCGAGCGAACTGCAACTGAAACGCTTGCTCGCGCTCGACATGAACCGGCCGCTCAAGCTGGCGGGTTTTAAGGTGCGGCAGGCCGACCCCATGCCCTACATTTCCACCTTGGAGGAGACCGCCTTTGGCCGCCGTGCCGATGTGCGTGGCGCGAAGAAATTGCTGGAGCAAAACGAGCTCGAAGTGCGCGCCGCGCGTTACGGCCGACTGCCGGCACTCGCCCTGATTGGTAGCTACGGGCTGGCTACCGCCAAAGTTTTTGATGGCAACGAAACCAAGATATGGTCGGGCAGTCTCGCGTTGAGTTTGCCGGTGTTCGACAGTGCGCGCAGCCGGGCGCTGACAAATTACGCGCTTTCGCGGCGGCGGGCCCAGGAATTGGTGGTGCAGGACTTGCAGACGCAGGTCTCCGCCGAGTTGCGATTGGCGCGGCAGGATGCGGCTTCACGCCTCGCGCAAATCCAAGTGGCCGAAAAGGGATTTCGCCTGGCCGGGCAGGAATTATCGCTCGCGAGCCGGCGCTTTGAACAAGGCGTCGCCGACAACCGTGAGCTCGTTGAAGCACAGAACCGGCTCGCGGCGGCGAGCGACAACGTGGTTGAAGCCACCTATCTTTACTATCTGAGCCGCGTGGAGCTGGCGCGCGCGCAGGGGTCGGTCGGCAAGATTCTGGCTGAGCAAGCCGAATGAGCACATCGCCCCGGCTGATTCTTGCGTCGGCTTCGCCGCGCCGGCGTGAATTGCTGGCCGAACTGGGAATGCCTTTTACCGTCGTTGTTGCTGAGGTGACGGAGCATGAGGATCCGACCACGAATCCGCGCATCATGGTGGCGCACAATGCTGCGTTGAAGGCGGACTGGGTCGCCGCCCGCCAACCCGAGGCGTGGGTGCTCGGCGCCGATACGACGGTGTGCATTGGCGATATCGTGCTCAACAAGCCCCGCGACCTCGCGGAAGCCCGTGCGATGCTCCGACGGCTCAGCGGGCGCACGCATACGGTTTTTACGGGCTTGGCACTGCGGCAGGGCGCGAGCGGCTTCAACTGCGATGCTGTGGCCGCAAGCGAAGTCACTTTCCACGAGCTCACCGACGCGGTGATTGCCGATTATCTCGCCAAGGTGCACGTCCTGGACAAGGCCGGCGGCTACGGCATTCAGGAGCACGGCGAAATGCTCGTGGCCGTCCAAACCGGGTCATTTTCAAATATTATGGGTCTTCCGCTCGAAGCGACGAAACAAATTTTGACGAACGCCGGTCTCCTGCGCTGACTCGCCAACGTCTTGTGATCCATGTCCCAGCTTCAAACCGTATCCCCTAAGCCCGATCGCCGCCGCATGGGTGTGCCGCGCCTGTCCGCCAATCCGGACACCCGTTCCGTCCAGATCGGTGTGCTCGGCACGGTGCTGGTGCATCTCCTGCTTTTTCTAATCGTGCCCTATTTGCTGCGCATGGAGCCGTTGGAGAAGATGGCGCCGGCGCCCGCCGCCCGGGAGTTCAACATCGAGCTGGCGCCTGATGCCTTTCCCTCGACACCGCCGCCCAAGCCACCGGCGCCATTCAAGTTTGTTGAGACGAATCCCGATGCGCCAGACAATGTGCCCGACAAGACGGAAAACTTCGGAGCGCAAAACCAACAGGCGGCGCAGGAAAAGCCGACACCCGACGTCGGCAATGACCGGCCGGCCATGGAAGGGCGCAAGGATTTTGAGTCCAATCAGATTGTCAGCGGACAATTGTCGCCGCCCACGCCGCCACTGCCCAGCGCTCCGCCCGTGGAGGAAACGCCGCCGGAGCACACCACGGCAGCTCCCCGGCTTGAGCAGAATCCGCTTTCGGGCGTGGAGAAAATTGAAGGCGAAGATGCCGACAGCTATGGCAGCAATATTGCCAAGTTCGCCGACGATGCGAAACCAGTCTACGAGAAGGTCGAGGGCGTGAAAGAAGCGCCGTTGGTCGAGGGCGCCACCAGTATGACGCCGCGCATTGATCCGAAACGACCGCGGCCGGCCCCGAAACTGGAAAAGCGGGCGAGGCCGGCGATTTTCGCCGAGACCAAGATCGGCACCTCGAACATCGGGCCGGTGGCCTTTGACGCCAAGTGGAGTAATTACGGTCAGTATCTGCAGCAGCTCATCGAGACGGTGCAGATCCAGTGGGATCGCATTCTCATCCAGAGCAAGGTTTACCCCGCTTCCGGCACGATGGTCGTGGTGAAGTTCCGCCTCAACAAGAAGGGCGAAGTGGCGGAGATCCTCGGGGTCACCTCGGAGTCGGGGGCAGAGCAGGCCAAGCAGGCCTGCGTCAGTGCCATCACGGCGCGATCACCGTTCGGCGAGTGGACCGATGACATGATCGCCATTCTGGGCGACGATCAGGAGCTGACCTTCTCGTTTTATTACCAGTGAGTGCGGTCGGCACGAACTTTTGGACAACCCTGCCACTGGGTCGCGACGTCCAAGTGCTTGCCACCGACGCCAATGGGCTGGGCGCACTGAACAAGCCGGTCGGCGTGCTTTCACATCCGAATACCCGGGGAGAAGAAAAAAAATCCCTGCTGGACGCGCGTTACGAAAGCGATGGTGAGTTTTACCACTGGGAAGGGACGGCAGGAGGCGTAAAACTCTGGCTGCTCAACCGACTCGATTCGGCGACCTCCGGTGTCATTTTGGTCAGCGCCAGCGAGACGCTGGCCAAGGCGGTGCGACTGCACTTCCGGCAAAAGCGCGTGCATAAAATTTACCAAGCGCTCGTGTTCGGTTGTCCCAATGGCACGGAGCAGGTCTGGCGCGACCGGCTGGCCGTTGCAAAGCGCGCCGGGAAAATCCGCACCGCAACGGCCGGGCATATTCCGGCGGAATGCCGGATGAAAGTGGTGCGGCAGGCGCGCAGCACCACGCCGCCACGCACGCTGCTCCGCCTCGAGCCGGTGACCGGCAGGAGCCATCAGTTGCGGGTGCAGTGCGCTAAACGCAACCTGCCGATCATCGGCGACCAGACTTACGGTGACTTTGCACGCAACCGGGAGTTCGCCAAAGCGACGGGAGAAAAACGACTGTTCCTGCATTCGCTGGAAACGGAATTCGACTATGAATATCTGGGGCGGCGCCATCATTTTGCCGCCAAAGCGCCGCTGCCGCCGGAGTTCACGGCCATGCTCTGAGGGGGCGCACAGGATTGACAAGGTTCGCGCGGCGAGCCACCTCTGCAGTCGTGAATTGTTACGCGACCTACTTTTACAGCTTCGCTTTCTGGGTGGATTATACCCCGAAAACCGTTGGCGGCTGTCGCGAAAACTGAAATCTGATTCCCCGTAAATTTCGCAAAAAAGCCGCCCGACCAAGGCGGCTTTTTTGTTAGTTTTAATCCAAGCATCACCATGATCCTCCCGAAATCCCATCGCCTCACCCCCGCACAACTCGCCGAAGTCACCACCATCCTCAGCGAGTTTGGCTGCACCGTGCAGCCCATCATCGGAGCCGGACGAACCATTTACGCCATCGTGGGTGATGAACGCGATGACCTCATGATCAACCGACTGGAGGGCCTCGACTACATCGAACGGATCGATCGCATTCAGTCGCCGTTCAAGCTCATGGATCGACGCTCTGACCTGGCCAATGGCCGGCTGACTCTTGGCGGTGTGACGCTGGGTAAAGAGCTGTTTGTGATCGCGGGGCAGTGCACCATCGACCCGAAAAACCCGAATTTTTTCTACGAGACCGCCCATGCGGTGAAGGAAGCCGGCGCGCATCTGCTCCGCGGCGGCGTCTGGAAGCCACGCTCCAATCCCTACACTTTTCAGGGCGATACCAAGTCGCTGGATATCCTGATGGAAGGCTCGCGTCGCACCGGTTTGCCGGTGGATACGGAGGTCATGGAGGAAGCGCACATCAAACTCGCGCTCGATGCCGGAGTGACGTTGCTGCAGGTCGGTGCCCGCAACGCCTTGAATTACTCCCTACTCCGCGCCATCGGCCGGGCGATTGGCGGCCGCACCGATCGCGCGGTGCTGCTCAAACGCAGCCTGCACATGGGGACCATCAATGAGTTCATCTCCGCCGCCGAATACATCGCGGCGTTTGGCAATCCCAACATCATCCTTTGCCCGCGTGGCACCAGTCCGACTTTGGATGGCTACCGGAACCATCCCGACGAAAGCATTACACCCTTGTTGAAGGAAAAAACTTGGGCCGC
>JAGNQV010000233.1 GCA_017988885.1 Opitutaceae bacterium
GAGGGCCGAGGTGAACGCGGAGAAAAAGATGATCGACGGCAGGATGCTCAGGCCGAAGACGACGCCGTGTTTGTTCTGGTCCACGAGTGAGCCGAAGAGAAATTTCGTGCCTTCGCCGGTGAACGCGAGCAGTTGGACGAAGAAGCCGCCCACGGCCTCGACGGCGTAGCGCACCGGCGGCGCATAGATGACGAGGCCGGCGAAAACGAACTGGAGCAGGAGGCCGATGCCGACGACGCGCCAGTTGATGGCACGTCGGTTTTCACTGAGCAGGATGGCGATACCAAGAAAAGCCACGACCCCAATCAGGCCGCGGACGAGGTGGGTGAGGTGCTCCATAGGCAGGGGTGAACTGAGCAGGGAGCTTGCCGAGTCCACGGGGACGCGCGAGAACCAAGTGATGACACCCGCCGAACGCCTCGCCCGGCATCTCCCGCGCACACCCGACACCCGGGGAGCGCTTTTTGTGGCCCGTAATGCAACGGTCATCGGCGACGTGGTGCTGGGGCCGCAGAGCAGCGTTTTCTATGGGGCGGTATTGCGCGGCGATATCCACGAAATCCGCGTGGGCGAGGGGACCAATATCCAGGACAACGCCATCGTGCATCTGGCGGACGAACTCGGTGCCTACATTGGCGCGTGGTGCACCATCGGCCATGCAGCGATCGTGCATGCCTGCACGGTGGAAGACGAATGCCTCATCGGCATGGGCGCGACGATTCTGGACGGTGCGCGAATCGGTGCGCGCAGCATCGTCGGCGCGAATGCGCTGGTGCCGCAGCGCTTCGAGTGTCCGCCGGGCTCAATGGTCTATGGCTCGCCAGCCAAGGTCGTGCGACCGCTGACGGCCGCGGAGCAGGCGACACTGCGACCTTGGGCGGAGAAATATGTCGAGGTGGCGAAAGCGCACGCGGCGCTGCAAGGGTAGGGCGAATCCTCCGGATGAGCCACGGCTCGTCGGGAAGACTCGGCTACCTCTCCAGGATAAAAAACGTGTAGCGGTAATTGGCATCTTGGCTTTCGCGGCGTTCGACTTCGCGCCAGCGGAGTTGCCGCCATTCGGGAAAATACGTGTCGCCCGGCACCTCGGCGTGCACGAGCGTGAGATAAAGCCGGTCGGCGCGCGTAAGGGTTGCTTCGTAGATGCGCTGGCCGCCGCAGATCATGATTTCGCCGGGGAGCTTTTGCGCGAGGGCCAGGGCCTCATCCACGCTGGCGGCGAGCTGAATGCCGGGGCGGGCCAGATCGCCGCGGCGCGTGATGACCACGGGTTGCCGACCATCCGCGGCGACTTGCGGCCAAGTCTCGTAGCAAATGCGACCGAGCACCACGGTCTGCCCGCGGGTGATCGTGTGGAAGAACTGCGTGTCTTCCGGGATGCACCATGGCAGCCGTCCACCGCGGCCGATGACGCGATTCTCGCTGCACGCGACGACGAGATTGAGCGGTTTGGGCATGGGAATAGAAGACAGTTTTTTAACCACTACTGAACGCTAATCCGGATCCATTTAATCCAACCACGATGGACACCAATGAGCACGAATGGAAAATGAGGCGAACAGAGCTTCAAACCGAATTCACTGAAAGGCGCATCGTTTATCCTGTATTCCGCAGTCGGAATGGGACGGCAGACTGGTAAACCATGGACACGGATGAACACGGATTCGGCAACGAAAACTCCTTCACCCGCAAGGTGCATGCCGGTGGTCCAGTAGGTCCTTGGTATCCGTGTCCATCCGGGTTGATCCGTGGTTAGACTGAGGTTTTTAGGATCATGCCCTATCCAAGCACCCGCTTTGCTGCGCGATTCGGGTAAATTCGTGTCGATGCGTGGTTCTCCACTGCATTGTTTCCGTCAGCAGACGCTCATTATGTGCGGCTGGGCGCTCGGCTTCTGTGGCGTTGCGTAGGACGGCATAAATGTTTTGTCATAAATCATGATTATCGGAGTCCCCCAGGAAATTAAGATCGGTGAAACGCGCGTCTCCATGACCCCCAGCCTGTGCCGGCGCTGCGTTTCTCTCGGTGCCAAGGTGGTGGTGCAAAAATCCGCCGGCCGCCGTGCCGGCTTTACCGATGCGGAATACCGTGCCGCGGGAGCGACACTCGTCGGCAGCGCGCGGAAAGTGTGGTCGGCGGCCGACCTGATCCTGAAGGTCAAGGAGCCGTTGCCGGCCGAATACGGACTGATCCGTGACGGGCAGAGCATTTTCACTTATCTGCACCTCGCCACCGGCCCCGAACTGGCCAAGGTGCTGCTGCAAAAGCGCGTGCTCGGCATCGCGTATGAAACCGTCGAGGCGACGGACGGTTCCTTTCCGCTGCTCAAGCCGATGTCGCAGATCGCCGGCCGGCTCTCGATTCAGATCGGCGCCTACCGGTTGCAGTCACAGCTCGGCGGCTCGGGGGTGTTGCTCGGCGGCATCCCCGGCACGATGCCGGGTCATGTGGTCGTGATTGGCGCGGGCAACTCCGGCGCCCATGCGGTGCAGATGGCGGTGGGCATGGGCGCGCGGGTCACCGTGCTCGACCTCGACATGCGCAAATTGGAATCACTCGATGCCGAATACCGTGGCCGCGTGGTCACGCTCATGTCGAATCCCGCGAACATCGAGGCGGAGGTGGCGGATGCGGACCTGCTCATCGGGGCGGTGCTGATTCCCGCCGCGAAGGCTCCGATCGTGGTGTCGCGTGGCGTGGTGAAGCAAATGCGGCCCGGCAGCGTGATCGTGGACATTGCGATCGACCAAGGCGGTTGCATCGAGACGATCCGGCCGACCTCGCATGAAAAGCCGACTTATGAAGCGCACGGTATCATCCATTATGCGGTGCCGAACATGCCGGCATTGGTCGGCCGCACTTCGACCATGGGGTTGACGCAGGCGACCGAGCCATTCGTTTCGCTCATCGTGCAGAAAGGCGTGGAGCGCGCGCTGGCGGAGCACAAGGGCCTGGCCCGGGGCGTGAACACCCGCGAAGGTCAAATCACCTACGATGCCGTGGCCAAGGCGCTGGGCTACGCGTGAGACGGCATAAAGTGAGGAACCCTCCCGCGTTTGTTTGGTTGCGATGCAAGCGTCGGTCGATGCAATCAGCCTTTCATGGACTTGGGGTCATTGATGACGCGGAGGATTTCCATCGGCTTTAGCTGGCTGTTGTCTTGGGCACTGCTGGTAACGTTGGCCGGAGGCAAGGAAACCTGGATCAAGGCAGACACCGAGAATTTCGAAATATACAGCAGCGCATCCGAAGCAAAATCACGCGCGTTACTTGAGGATTTGGAACAGTTTCGGGCGACCTTGCTGAAGGTCATGAAATTGCCGCCGGGTCATGAACCGCGGACGACGATCGTATTGTTTGACCGGGCGTCTGATTTCGAACGCTACCAGCCGCTTTATCAGGGCAAACCGAAAGAGGTTTCGGGCTACTTTTCGCGGGGTGAAGATCTGGCCATGATGGCCCTTTCGCCGAATACCCGCGATGAGGATAGGGTGCGGCGGGTGATCTTCCATGAGTATTTACATCAGCTGCTCGCGACGCATGGACTGGCGCGTATCCCAGTGTGGCTGAATGAAGGCCTGGCTGAATTTTTCAGCACTTTTCAGTATGAAAAAGGCCGCGCCATTATCGGCCGGCCGTTGGAAGCCCAATTAATCTTTCTGAATCAGGTGGCGTGGTTGCCGCTGCAGGCGGTTTTGGCGGCCAAGATGGATTCCCCGGAATATAACGAGGATTTCAGGAATAGCGTGTTTTACGCCCAAGCGTGGGCCTTGGTGCATTATTTGTTATGCGCCAAGGATACGGACTATGCGCCACTCTTGAACCGCTACCTGGCACAAGCGGCGCAACCGGGCCAGGTAGCGATGCCCGACTTTGTCGACTTCACGCAGATTGATGTGGACGACTTGGCGAAGCGCCTCCGCCGCTATACCAAAACGGGTCGCTATAGTCCTTACAAGATTGACGAGTCGGCCG
>JAGNQV010000234.1 GCA_017988885.1 Opitutaceae bacterium
GCCCAGCAGGTTAGTTTTTCCTTTCATGCGCATCGGTCACTGTGAACTCGCCTCCAATCTTTTTCTCTCGCCGCTGGCGGGTTACACCAACCTGCCTTTTCGCGTCACGCTGCGCGAACTCGGCGGCCTGGGCTGGGCCACGACCGATCTCGTCAACGCGCGCTCCCTGCTCGAACGCAACCGCACCGCCCTGAAGCTCGTCGAATCCTCGCCCGCCGACCGGCCGCTCGCCATCCAGCTCTTCGGCAGCGTGCCGGAAGAAATGCGCGACGCCGCCGTGATGTGCGAGGCCATGGGGGCGCAGTCGGTGGATATCAACATGGGTTGTCCGGTGAAGAAGGTCGTCAAAATCGGCGGCGGTTCGGCCATGATGACCGAGCTCGACAAGACCGCCGCGCTCGTGCGCGGCATGATCGCCGCCGTAAAAATTCCCGTCACCGCCAAGATGCGGCTCGGCTGGGATGACGATAATCTCACCGCCCCTGATCTGGCGCGCGTGCTGGAGGCGGTCGGCGTCGCCGCGATTTTTGTGCACGGGCGGACGCGCGCCCAGGGCTTTAGCGGCACGGTCAATCTCGCCGGCATCCGCGCCGTGGTGCAGGCGGTAAAAAATATTCCGGTCATTGGGAATGGCGATGTCACTACGCCGGAGGCCGCCAAACACATGCGCGACGAAACCGGCTGCGCCGGCGTGAGCATCGGCCGCGGGGCATTCTACGACCCGTGGATATTCCGCCGCACGGCCCATTACCTCACCACCGGCGAACTGTTACCGGAACCGGGTTTTGCCGAGCGCGTGCGCGTGATGAGCCGGCACTTCGAGCGCTATTGCGAGTTTTACGGCGAAGAGCACGGCGCCCGGCTTTTTCGCAAGGTCGCACCTTGGTATGCGAAACGCTTCGGCCCCTCCAAGCCGTTCAAGCAACGCATCATCACCATCACCACGCGCGCCGGCTTCGAAGCGGCGTTGGCGGAGTATATCGCCTGGCGATCACAGTTCTGCGATGAACGCGGCGAGTTGCTGCCGCGCTTCGAACTCGAACCGATGGTCGCCTCTTTCATGCAGCCCGAGACCGATGCCCAAGCCGGCTTGCACCGCAGCGCCATCCCGGTGCCCAAAGGTCCGGTCGATGTCTGGTGACGGCATCGTTCTCGTAATCTTGATCGTTCTCGTTCTCCTTCTCCCCCAGCGCGACCGCGCCCGATTCAACCATGAACTCCGCCAGCCATTTCTGGGCCCTCATCCTCGGCACGGTCATCGCGCTGTTTCCGCTGATCAACCCCTTCGCCGCGGCCCCGACATTCCTCGCCATCACCGAGGGCGATTCGACCGCACGGCGCAACCAGCAGCTGCGCATGGCCTGCATTTACATGGTCATCATTCTGGTGAGTTTCCTCATCGGCGGCACATTCATCATGAGTTTTTTCGGGATCTCGATCCCCGGACTGCGCATTGCCGGCGGCTTGCTCGTCGCGGGCATCGGCTCGGGCATGCTGGTCACCACGCCGCGCGACCCAGCCCAGCATCACAAGGAGAATGAAGCCGCCCGCGCCAAGCGCGACGTGTCCTTCTCTCCCTTGGCGATGCCCATGCTCAGCGGTCCCGGAGCGATCGCGGTGACCATCGGCTTCACCTCGCTGGCCACGGGCTGGCTGGACTACGTCGCCATCACCCTCGGGATCCTGATCGTGGCCGCGGTGATCTACTCCACCTTGCGCGTCGCGGGAAAAATCGTGTTGGTCGTCGGCACGAACGGCATGAACGCCCTCACCAAGGTCATGGGTTTTCTCATCCTTTGCATCGGCATTCAGTTTATCGTGAACGGCATACTGGGCATCATCACCGACCCGGCGCTCATCCGGGCCATCCGCGATGCTGCGCTGCTGCATTGAGCCGGCACGTCGGAGCTGGACCGGTGCCGCGGGAACTGTTGGGTTGCCCTCATCGCCATGAGCCGCCCCACCTCTACCACCCGCGAAGATCAAATTTTTGGCCGCTCCCTCTGGATCTGGCCCTACGACAACCGTTGGGATCTGCATAACGCCTACGCGCTGTTCCGCTGCGATTTCAGGCTGGAAAAAGTGCCGCGGCATGCGCCGCTGTTCATCACCGCCGATCAGTCTTATCACCTCTACGTCAATGGCGCGTTCGTCGGCCGCGGGCCGGCGCGCGGGTTTCAGTCGCACTGGCCCTACGATGAAATCGATCTGGCCCGCTGGCTCGTGCCCGGCCGCAACGTCCTCGCGCTTCGCGCCTACAATCCGGGCTCCAGTAATTTCCAATATATCAATCAAGGCTACGCCGGCCTGCTGGTCGCCGCGCAATGGGGCCGCACGCGACTCCAAACCGATCGCACTTGGAAATGCCTGCCGCAACCCGGCATCCGGCGCGACATGGTGCATGCGAGCCTGCAGCTTTTTCCCCAGGAAAATTTCGACGCCCGGGCCTGCCCGCCGGGATGGATGAATTCGGATTTTGATGACAGCACCTGGCCGGCGCCGGGCAGCCAGCCGTGGGGCGTGTTGCCCTGGGCCCGCTTGGAGCCACGCGGCATTCCGCTGCTGTTCGAGGAAGCGATGCGGCCGGGCACCCTCATCGGTGTCGGCGAGGGCACCTGCGGCGCAGGCTGGGAGGAGGCCCGCAATCTCTACCTGCTCCGTCAAAATGAGGACCACGCCCACCAACCGGTGGCGGGCCTTTCCTTAACCCGGCCGGCCGTCAAGGACGCGCCGGCGGGATTGTTTGCCGCGGGCTTTGAAGTGCCGGCCACCGGGCCGGATCGTTTCCGCAGCTACCTGCTCGATGTCGGCCAACCCGTCGTCGGCAATTTCTCCCTTTCCGTCGGCGGTGCGCGCGGCGGCGAGGTCATTGATTTCGCCTACACCGAGATCATCGAGCCGGAAACCCTCAAGCCCGCGCTGCGCTTTCCCGATGGCAGCAGCGTCGCGTTTAGCGGCCGGCTGACCTGCCGCGCGGGCCGCACCGAGCACATGTTTTATCATCCCTATGGTTTCCGGCATGTGACGATCACCGTGCGGAACACCGCCGGGCCGTTGCACCTCTCGCTCTGTTTGCGCCGCACGGGTTACCCGCTGGAGCGGCGCGGCTCATTCCAAAGCTCCGATGCCTTGCTCGGGCAAATCTGGGAAACCTGCGCCCGGTCACAGCAAAACTGTATGCTCGACGCCTACGTGGACACCCCGTGGCGCGAGCAGGCCCAATGGTGGGGCGATGCCCGCGTGCAGGCGTGGAACACTTTTCACCTCAGCGGCGATGCGCGGCTCTTCAAACGCGGCATCTATCAAATCGGCGGCCAGACTACCGCCGACGGGCTGACCTACGGCCACGCGCCCACCATGGCGCACAACTGCGTGCTGCCTGACTTCACCCTCATCTGGATGCTCACGCAGTGGGATTATTACTGGCAGACTGGTGATCTGCAGCCGTTCCGCGATCAGCGCGCCGTGATTGACCGCGCCCTCACTTATTTTGCAACGCACACCGGAAAAGACGGCCTCGTGCATTACGATGCGCGTTACTGGCTCTTCCTCGACTGGACCGACCTGCCCAAGGACGGCGCCTCGAGTGTCTATAATCTCTGGCTGCTACTGACCTTGGAGCGGCTCGCGACCCTGCACCGACTCACACGGGATACGCCGGCGGCGGTGCGGTGCGAACGCTGGGCCGCGCGGCTGCGTAAAAAACTGCGCACCCTCATCAATTCCCGGGGGCTCTTGGGCGACGGCTATGACGCCAAGGGCAAAGTGCTCCGCAGCACGTCGCCTCATGCCCAGACGCTCGCCCTCATGGCCGGCCTCGCGCCAAAATCCGCCCCGGCGATGGAGAAATTTCTGCTCGATTATCTGCACGACGATGCGTCGCAGGCGGCTAAACCGAGCGCTTATTGGATCACTTACGTCTATACGGTGCTTGCGGAGCGCGGTCATGGGGCCGCGGTGATC
>JAGNQV010000059.1 GCA_017988885.1 Opitutaceae bacterium
TGTCCCTGACCAAAGACCGCACGCTCTCCCGTGATCTCATCGCCACCCAGATTCCCAGCGGTGACAAAACTCCCCTGACTAACGGCACCCGCGTCACGATTCACCAAACCTTGGGCGGCAGCTACACAGTGCAAACCGATTTCGGTCTCTTCCGCATCGACGGCAAGGACGCCGATGCCCTCGGCGAGCAGGTCGTCGCAGCCGAGGTGAAAGCGGCGACGCTGGCCGATGGCGCGCCCGATCCCGCGGCCGTCTGGGACCAGTTACGCAAGGTGTTCGATCCTGAAATCCCGGTGAACATCGTGGACCTCGGCCTCGTTTACTCCATGGACATCGAAAAAGCCACGGCCGCAGAGTCCGGCTACAAGGTGAACATTGCCATGACCCTCACGGCCCCCGGCTGCGGCATGGGACCCGCCATCGCCGCCGATGCGAAGGATAAGATTCTCCTCGTCCCCGGCGTGAACGATGCCGATGTCCGCATCACTTGGGAGCCGGCCTGGAATCAATCCATGATTTCCGAGGAAGGGAAGATGAAGCTCGGCCTCATCTGAACATGCTCGGCTTGAATTAGGTATCCGGACTTTCCTGCATTGTCGGGCTAAGTTAGCTCGACGCGAGGAACTTGCCCGCAAACGCTTTCGCCATGTTCGTCGGTCGATCCCTGCTTAGCAATTTTATGGCCCATGAGTGAACTCAAAGATCAGGCGGTTGTTTTCGACCCCAAGGCTCCGGCTTTTCGATACAAACTTTGGGTCCGCTTGAAGACCCCGCAGGGTCAGCGGCTCCACTTCCTGTGGTCACGGATCGTGAAAGTCGGCGTGCTCGGTGTCATCCTGCTCTGGCTTGGTTTCGCCGGCTCGCTCTGGGCGTTCGTCAAATATCAGCGCGGGATTGATGCGGTTCGCTTCGTGGACGTCGCCTTCTATCCTATTCGTCGTGCCGCCTATCGCACCATGCTGGCGCAGCATCATCTCACCAATGCCAAACACCAGATCGAGCAGCAGGCTTGGACCGAAGCGCTGCTCAGCCTGCGCGTCGCGCTGGGCAGCGCCCCGCAGAATCTTGAGGTGCGGAGCTTGTTGGCCGAGCTCTATACCTTGTTCAAACGTCCCAACCTGAGCCAGCAGGTGCTGGAGGACGGGCTGCCGTATGCCGGCGACAATATCGCCTACCTCAACAAGACTTTCAATTATTTGCGCGCGCAGCAGCAGTTTGACCGGATCATCAGTCAGGGTGACCAGTTGCTGCCCAAGGCCCGCGACGGCCAGACAGCCCATCGGATTATCGCATGGCAAGTCGCCCAAGCCAGCTTCGCCTTGAAACACTATGATGAGGCCGAGGCGCTCCTGCTGCAGTGGCAGCTTGAGCAAACGACCGAGGGGCAATCAATGCTCGCCAATCTCGCCGTCGCCCGCGGCCAGCCGGAACTGGCCATCGACCGGCTGAAAGGCCAGTTGGAACGCAACCCGCAAAATGAAGCCCTCTCCATCCAGCTCACCCGGCTTTACCTGAAACTCGGACGAACAGATGAGGCGCGCCGGGCGGCCCTGCTGCGCAGCTTTGATCATCCCGATAGTCCCGGCGCCCAAATCGACCTCATCACCATCGACTGGCAGAGCGGCAATCGCGGTGATTATATTCAGGAAACCAACACCTACCTCGAAAGGTTTTCGGCCGACGCCCGCGCCCTCGTGATGCTGGCGCTTTTTGCCGCGAACCATGCCCAACCCGAACTCGCCCAACAGGTGCTGACCACTGCTCGGACCGCCGGCCACCCACTGACCCTGTTTCAATTCGCGCTCATGCAAGCCCAGTGCTCCGCGGAACTTTATGCCGCTGCACTTGAAACCGCCCAACAACTGGACACCGGCGCCACTCCTTTCGGTCGCACTGGCGGCGCGCTGGTATCCCTGAAGGCGTGGGCGTATTTCGGCCTGCACAATCAAAGTGAGGGCGATATCTGGCTTCAGCGCTATCTGACCCAACCGGCCTTGCATCCTCCGGATGCGCTGCGCCTCGCCGCCGCCTTGGAAAAAATGAATGAACCAAAGGCGCAGGAGCGTGTGCTTCTGGCCGCTGCTGATCAGCTTCCGGTAAACGACGCAGCCTTGATCGCCCTGCTGCAATATTACGCCCGGCACAATGCCTGGAACGAAGCCGGCAAACGGCTCTCGCAGTTACTGGCGCTCGCCGACCCGCCCGCCGAATTGGTCCAAAACATCCAGTGGCACCTCAGCCAAGGCGATAACCCGCTACCCGCCTTGCGTTGAATCGCTAGAATTCGCCTCGGCCCTTGCCAAATCGCCGGCCATCGCCAAGTTTTGCGCCCTATGCATTTTAACAATCTCCAGTCCGGACTTTCCGAACCGCTCCCCCGCGCCGACGAAGATGACGATGACGACGAGCCGGAAACCACCGCCGCAAAGAAGGGCGGCGCCCCCGTGGCAATGCTCATTCAAAAGAAATTCCTCGAGCAGCGGAAAATCTTTCTCTGGGGCGCGGTGACCGATGAGACCGCCAAGGACATCACGGAGAAGCTGCTCTATCTCGAGGCCACCGCACCGGGTAAGGAAATCTTTTTTTACATCAACACCCCTGGCGGTTCCATCACCGCCGGCATGGCGGTTTACGACACGATGCAGCTCGTGACCTCGCCCATCACAATCATCGTCACAGGCATGGCCGCTTCGATGGGTTCCATCCTCCTCAGCGGTGCGAAAAAAGGCCGCCGTCTGCTCTATCCGCATTCGCGCGTGCTCATCCATCAGCCGCTCATCTCCGGCCGTTTCATTGGTCCCGCCACGGACATCAACATCCAGGCGCAGGAAATGGAAAAGCTCCGCATGGAACTGAACCAGATTCTAGCCACCGCGTCAGGCCAGCCGCTCGAGCGCATCAGCCGCGACACCGATCGCGATTTCTACCTCAACGCCCAAGAAGCGATCGATTACGGCCTTGCCGATCGCATCGTGGACAAGGTCTGACGCGGCACTCCCGTTCTGTTTCCCCATCGGGCGGCCTTCGGGCCGCCTATTTTTTTGGCATGGGCACGGCCAGATCCATCGCCTGCCGTTCCCATGCAATCGCCTGATGCATGTTGTGGGCCGCGTTGGCCGCCCGGCTGGCTTCCCGCAGCCAAGCCGCGCGTAATTCACCCGGCAATGCCTCCAGCTTGAAAAGACTCCGATAGATTTCGACCGCCTGGTCCGGCCGGCCATTTGCTTCCAGCAGGATCGCCGCCTGCTGCAAAAGCGCCCACTCATCGCTGCGCTCCGGCTTCAGCATGCTGGCAAAGCCGATGGCTCCCGCCGCGCCGGCGCTATCCCCCGCATCCGCCAACCACCGCGCCAGCGCCACGCCCACGGCGAGACTGGGGCGCATCCGTTGCTCTGTGCGGGCGAGTGCCAGCGTCTCAGCGGGTTTGTTCTCGGCCTGCAAACGGCGCATTTCCCGCAATGTGACATAAGGTTCCAGCCGCACCGGCAATTGTTCATGCCGCGACCACTGTGCCGAGAGCTTAACGGCAAACGGTCGGTAAAGCGGATCGCCCACCACGATATTTTGCCAGCTCAGACAACGCAGTGAATAATAGGCCGCATCACCGAGCGTGTTGCCTTTGGCCAGCATCCGCAGCAAAAGCTGTGGTTGGTGCATGAGCTCCAGATAGGGCTCAAACACCGCACCGAAAGTCGCCGAGGCCCCGCGCGCAATCAGCGGACCGCACCAACCCGACGTGGTGGAGCGCAGCGTGTGGGCCGAATAACTGTGGATGTGCAATGCGATCGCACCGGGTGGCAGGCGAAAGCCTGGTAGGTTGAAAGGGCCGTTCACATCCCCGGCATACCAGCCAAAATATAGCACCGGGGCATCAAACCGCGCGCTGGCGGGCAACGTGCCGCTGGCGCGGTTCACGTCGAGGTCGAAGTTCAAATCGTCCAGTTGCTGCGCCACCGATTCTAACCAAGCTTCGCCTTGTTTATGCGGCCCGCGCAGATCCACATAGGCGCGGCCCATCAGGCCGTTGGCCTCCGCCTGCAACGTGCGGTCAATCATCGCCAGGACATCGCCCGTCGCCGGCCCGTCGAGCCGGGACACCTTGATGATCTGCTCCGCCTCGAACGAACTGGGATGCTCGTTTAGGAAAAGTGGATTTACGACGAAAGCGTTGATGTTGTAATTGCCCACCGCCAGCAAACTGAGCTCAGAATCCACCGCCCCGCAGTTGGTGCGGAATTGTTCCCGATCGGTCAGTGGCGGCACTTCCGTCACGAGTGCCGGATCGTGGTCGATGCGCAGCGGCACGCCACGGCAAGTGACGAGATAGGAAATGCGGTGCCCCGACATGATGTATTTCCGCCGCCCTACCCCGTCGGCCAGTTTCATCGGGATGGCATCGATCCATTTGCGGTTGACCAACTCGTCCTGCAACGGCTGCCACACCCCCAGCACAAACTCGCGCCATGAAATCGTCTCCGTCAACGGCATCGGCAGGGCGATGATGTTCTCCACCGGCACATTCCGGGCAGCCGCATAATGCCGTGCAATCCGCAGCGAATCGGGATCATTGGCATTCGCCACCACGATGACGCGCACGGCGGGGTCATTCTCCGCCGCCCCGGCCAACAGCAGGCCGCAGGCGCAAAAAAGAAAGGCCGAGATTAAACGCACGCCCCAATCTGGACGGCGATTGGGCGCTTTTCGAGGAGCTTTCGCGCCGCTTGCCAATTTATCACGATTCTTCCTAGCTTGGGCCGGCGATGGATTCCGCCTTCCCGCAAGGGTAAATCCACCTCGCGGTGGATAAACCGCCTCACTTCGAGGCTGATGACTCCTGTTTAATCCCTCCTAACAGGCCCGTCACATGCTCTACCTTCTCATCGCTCTCGGCGGCGCGTTCGGCAGCGTCGCGCGCTATTGGCTTTCCGAGGTCACCGATGCACGCTTCGGCACCGCGTTTCCCTGGGGCACGCTCGCCGCCAATATCACCGGCTGCATCGTCATCGGATTTTTTGCCGTCCTGGGCAGCCAAAGCGGGCGCTTCCTTGGCAGTCCTGAAGCCCGCAGCTTCCTATTGGTCGGAGTTTGTGGCGGCTACACGACCTTCTCCGCCTTCAGCCTGCAAACCGTGGAGCTTCTCCGCGCTGGTGATTGGTTTAGGGCGGCCGCCTATATTATAGGTTCGGTCGTCGTGTGTCTCGTCGGCGTGTGGCTCGGCCAGTTGCTGGCGGCGCCCTTTGGTCACACCCCGTAAATCCCCGGCCCCTTCCTTTCATGGCTAATTCATGGATTCTCTGGGCGTTGCTCTCAGCTTTTTTTGCCGGCATTACGGCGATCCTCGCCAAGCTCGGTGTCGCGCACGTGAATTCCCACCTCGCCACCGCCATCCGCACGGTGGTGATTCTCATTTTCAGTTGGGCGATCGCCCTGAGCGTCGTGCCCGTGGGTGAGCTGGCTGCGATTTCGCGGCGCACCTGGCTGTTTCTCGTGTGCTCGGGCATCGCCACCGGCCTTTCCTGGTTGTGCTATTTCCGCGCCTTGCAATTGGGCGAAGTCGCCCGCGTGGCTCCCATCGACAAGCTCAGCGTCGTGTTCGCTATTGCGCTCGCCGCCGTGGTGCTCCGCGAGCGGCTCACCTGGCAACATTGGACCGGTGGCGCGCTGATCGTGGCCGGCGCACTGGTGTTGGCGTGGAAACCAACCCCGTAATGGTCAGGGCGCTTTCTTGGCCGGTGCCACGGCCATCTGCCGCTTGAGCAACTGGGCCCGCAAATAGGTGTCCGGAAAAGCCGCACGCCATGCCGTCACCCAGATGGCTCCGAGCATTTCGCCCCCTTTGAGCAGTTGGCCCTCGATAAATGCCCGGCCTTCCACGCTGGTCGCGGCCTGGTCCGCCTTGAATACATCGCGCTTCTCCAGCACATAAAGCGGCTCCACCTGTTTGTGCTGTTCGAGCAGATAATCCATCGTCGCCACAAAAAAGGGATCCCGCCCATCTGCTCCGGGCACCAGCGCTAGCGGTTGCGCCACGGTCACCCGCGCAACGATACCGTCAGCGGTAATGCCAGCCTTGGCGATGAAGCCACCGTCGATCCAACTGTGGATGCCGGACCACTTGGTGTAGCCCTGCGGATTGTCCCCCACCCAGCCGTTGTGATGGATCGTCGTGTGCAGGGGCTGCGCACAATCGCCGACATAATGCCCCATCACACCCATGAGATAGACGATATTGGCGCGCGCGTTCTCGACTTCCTCCACTGTGCCGCCGGCTTCCTCAAAGGCTTTGAGATAGGAAAAGGCCGACTTGAGCTTGCCATAATACTCCGTGATGGCCCACGGCGCGAAACCAGGCCATTCCCGCGAGCGGTCGCTGTTTTTCGCCGGGTCGATATCCGCGAAGTTCGCGGGATGCACGCTGCGGGCAGAGGCGTATTGCGTGACGAATACATAACGCAACGGTGAGACTGTCGCGGGCGTGAGCCCCGCATCGGCCAGTTGCTCAAGATCCAGGTAATGATCGACGCCGTTGTAGTGCTTGATCGGGAGATCGGAATTATTGCGCCAGCGATCGGGCTCACCTGCCAGAAAAGCAATGCGGCCGGGATTGTCACCCTCACGCACAAAGGCGGGAAAATCTGTGGGCAGGGCCGCCAGCGCGAGCTGGTTGACGATCCGGTGTCCTTCGTAATCCCAAGCCCGCAACGCGGAGCCGGAGGCAGCAAACAACAGCGCAACGATCAACAGGGCGGGAATTTTTTTATTATTCATGAAAGGTAGGGCGGGAATTATTTATCCGGTTTTTGCAGCGTGGTGATTTCAGCCACATAGGCACTGATACCCTGCGCGATAGCCGTGGCAATCTCCTGCCGGTAGGCCGGCGTCGCCGCCAGACGGGCCTCGCGATCATTGGACAGGAAGACCGATTCGACCAGCACCCCGGGGCAATGCAGGCCGCGCATCACGGCGGAGTGCATGGTCTTGTGCCCGCGATCATCACTTTTCAGATGGTCAATCACGGCGCGTTGCAACGACTGGGCGAGTAGCGCACTCCAGGCATCATAGCGGTTGACCGGTGAAGATTCCGTCTCGGTATCGTCCTCTTCATCGCGACCCCAGGCGCGCGCGGAACGCTGACGGGCCGGGGTAAAGGTATAGATTTCAGTGCCGCTCGTCTTGGTGTCGGGGTAAAGCGAATTGAAATGGATGCTGACAAAAAGATCGGCCCCGGCCCGGTTCGCCGCCAGCGCCCGCAGCTTCAGGTCGTCCGCCCGCGCAGGCGCGAGACGCTTATCGTCTACCCGCGTGAGCACGACGCGCCAGTCCTGCGCTTCAAGTAGCTTTTTCACACGCAACGCCACATCCAGCGTCAGCGCCTTTTCCTTCAGGTCCAAGTCCTTGTTCTGCATGCCGAAGTCGCTGCCGCCGTGGCCCGGATCGAGCACGATGACACGGGGCGTCCGTGGGGGTTTCCCCGCCAGGCTCGGCCGGAGCTTGGGCAAAAGGCAGCGCTCGACATCAATGCGGCTGAGATAAAATTCCCCTTCGCTCAAGCGCACCGGCTCCCCGAGAAAGACCCGCAGGCCGCCCACGGCAATCTCGCGATTATCCGCCGACAGCTCCACTCGTTGCGCCGGATCTTTATGGTCGTAGAAGCTGAGCCGGCGCGTGGGTTCCAGCCACGCATGTTTCAAGCCCAGGTAATCCGCCACCTCGACGGCCCTGAGGTAGTCGCTGCCGCCGAGGCGAATGCTTTTAAACGGGGTGACGGCAGTCGTCGGTCGGGTGGGCGGCAGATGCACCCTCGCCCCTCCTTGCGCCATGATCCGCGGCGTGAGCACGAGACAGACCAACAGAAGAATGATTTCCCAACTACCCGAAAGCTTCACGCGCCTTTCGCAGTGGCCCAACGCGATCGCGGACGACACTCCGGCGCTCAACTCAAAACGAACTCCCATGCGCCAAGGCAAATGGACCGCGGGCGGCGGTGCGAGTTATTTGCGCGCGCCGGCCAGGGCCAGATCGTAGCTGCGCACGCCCTCGGCCATGGCTTGGGCCAGTTGCTCGCGGTAGGCGGGCTGCGCGAGTTTGCGTGCTTCGACCGAATTCGAGACAAAGCCGCCCTCCACCAAAACCGCCGGACAATGCGCCCGGTGCAGCACCGCGAACCGAGCGCGCTTCAGGCCGCGATCCTCCACCTTTAGTTTATCCTGCAGCGTGCGGTGCAGGCTATAGCCCAGGACACTGTTCCAATGGTCGTTCACGTTGCCCGGATTGGCCGTCTGGGTGTCACGGGCAACCCGCCCCTCGTCGCCGGTCGAATACTGATACTGCGGCGTAAGGGTGTAAACCTCGATCCCGGTCACCTGATCCGCCCGGCTCGCGACGGAATTAAAATGCACGCTGATAAACAAATCCGCGTTCGCCTGCACCGCCACAGCGGCGCGGTCGGTCAGCTCGAGGTAGCGATCGGAGTCGCGCGTGAGGACTACTTTGTAACCGCGGCTGGTCAGAATTTTTTTAAGCCGCCGGGCCGTATCGAGCGTGAGTCGCTTTTCCTGCAGCTTCAGGCCCGGGTTTGTCTTGCCCGAATCACGACCGCCATGGCCGGGGTCAATCACGATGGTTTTCAGGCGCGGAACCACAGGTTGATCCAGTCCGGGCCGAAGCATCGGCGCGAGTAAAGTCTCCACGTCAATCGCACTGAGATACGGTCGGCCTTTGTAGCCACGCACCCCCTCGCCCATGAAGACCCGCAGGCCATTGACGGCGCATTCGCGCGAACCGACCGTGAATTCCACTTTGGTCCATTTGCTCGCCAGCTGAAATTTTGCGCCGTTGGCGTCGACCTGTTTGAAATCAAGCCCGAAGCGCGCCGCAAAATCCGTCATCGCCACATACCTCACCCCACCCAGCTTAACGGTTTCATATGCCGGCGCAGCTTGGCCGGGGGTGCCCAGCAACAGCAGCAGCAGCCAGAGCAGTCGCTGCGCACAAACCAGTCCTAGGCGGACTGGCCGGCTCGGCAAAAATCCCCGCACCACGGCAATCGCTCAGGCCTCAGCCTGCGGTTTTTCGTCAGAAGCATCGTCATCTTCATCCTCTTCCACGGCGAACTTCGGCTTGCGCTTATTCACCGGCAGAGGCGTCAGCATGACGTTGATATTGCGGCCGATCAGGCGCGGTTCGGAATCCGGGTGGCCCATGCCCACCAACTCGGCGACGGCGCGCTTCATCACGCCGAAGCCTAGCTCGGTATGCGCCATCTCGCGGCCGCGGAACTTGAGTCGCATCTTTACCTTGTTGCCATGGCCCAAGAATTCTTCGGCATGCCGGAGCTTGGTGAAAAAGTCGCCATCGGCGATACGGGCCGTGAATTCGATCTCTTTGATCTTGCTGGCCGTGGCCTTCACGTGGGAGGTCTTCTTCGACTCCTCGTAAACGTATTTGCCGAAATCCATGATGCGGCAAACCGGCGGGGTCGCATTGGGCGCGACCTCGACGAGGTCGAGGCCGACTTCGAGCGCCAGATTGATGGCCTTGGCCGTGTCGATCACGCCGAGTTGCTTGCCCTCGGGCGAAATCAAGCGGACTTGGGGGACCTTGATCCGATGATTGCGACGGATGTTCGCAAACGGGTCGTTATTAACACGATGCTGATAATTACCTGGGCGGTTGCCGCCGGCGGAAGGAAACGAGTTGGCCATCAATAAGGTTTGGTCTGGTGACTGGGTCGGAAAGCTTCTCGGGCCAAAACCCCAGAATGACAATATCTATTTAGCATCAGGCGCGATACACAGGCTTTAAACACTGAAGCTTTCGCCGCATGAGCAGCTGGCCTTGGCGTTGGGATTGCTGAATTTAAAGCCGCCGGCGATCAGCTTGGCCGAATAATCAAGCTGCGTGCCTTTCAGATAGAGCGCCGTTTTGCTGTCAACGAGCACCGCCGTGTCCGCGGTGCGGACGAGAATGTCGCCGCGCCGTGGCTCAGCCGTAAACCGCAACTTGTAGCTCAAGCCATTGCAGCCACCACCGGTGATCGCGATCCGCAGATATTGGCCCTGTTGCTCGCGGGCGATCAATCCAGCGACTTTCTGTCCGGCCGGTGCCGTCAGGCGCACCAGATTCTCATTTCCCTCCCGCACGCCCTCGGGGAGGACGGCAGCAGGTGCGGCAGCGGTGAGATTGGGTGCAGACATCAACTTCAACTATTGCCCGCTTCGCGCACGAAGCAAGCGCCGCGCAACCGTTACCGCGTTGGTGAAGCTGCGGGCATTTGCTTTCCCCTGCCCGGCAATACCGAAAGCCGTGCCATGATCGGGACTCGTCCGCACAAACGGCAGGCCTAGGGTCACGTTCACCGCTTCGTCGAAATCAACCGTCTTCAAGGGTGCAAGGCCTTGGTCATGATAAAGCGCCACCACGACATCGAATTCCCCGTGCAGAGTGCGCGCAAACAGCGTGTCACCCGGCTGACAAAGCGACAATCCGGGAAATTCACTACGCAATTTTACCAACGCCGGATTGATAAAATCACGCTCCTCCTCCCCCAGCAGTCCGCCTTCGCCTGCATGGGGATTGAGACCGCACACCCCGATGCGCGGCTGCGCGATGCCCTCGGTCCGCGCCAGCACCTCGGCCGCCGCCACGGAGCGACGCAAAAGTCGCGGACCGAGCAATTGGGGCACCTCACACAAGGGCACGTGCCAGGTGGCCAACACCACCCGCAACTTCCCGCCACAAAATGCCATCACGGGCTCACCACCCCAGCGTGTGGCAAAAAATTCTGTCTGCCCGGGGAACGGATAGCCGATCCGCGCAAGTTCCGCCTTGTTCACCGGCCCCGTCACGACGCCGGCGAATTCACCCGTCGTGCAGCCAAGTGCGGCGCGCTCCATTGCCGCCCAGGCCACCAACGCTCCTTCACTCTCCGGCCGGCCCGGAGTGGCCGCAAACTCATCCAAGCCCACGGCAATTTTTTCCGCCGGGGTCGCAAGCGTGGCCAACCACTGCGCCGGACCGAGCACAGCCACATCCGCGGCTTCGGTCGGATGCGCCGCCAGCCATGCGGCAATAATCTCGGGACCGACCCCCGCCGGATCCCCGCAGGTGAACGCAAGTTTAGCCGGCATCATTTTCCTCGCCCCCGGCCGCGCGTCGTGCCCGCGCAAAACTGCGTTTGCCGCCGGCAAAAAACTCCAGGAAACGGCGGGGCTCATCACTCGTGAACTTTCCGGCGCCCAGCAGCATCGCCGCAACTTCACGGATGTTGCCCGGCGTAAAATAGACGGATGAAAAAGCCGCCTTGAGTTCGGCGATCGCAGCCCGGCTGACGCCGCGTCGTTTGAGGCCCACGACATTGAAACCGATCACGTCATCTCGCTCGGCCACCATCACGAAATGCGGCACATCCCGCGTAACGGACGCATGCCCAGCCACCATGACCCCTTCGCCTATCCGGCAAAATTGATGCACCGCCGCACCGCCGCCAAGAAAAGTGTGGTCCCCCACGCTGACGTGGCCCGCGAGCAGCGCGGCATTGGCGAACACCACCTGATGACCGACCTCGCAGTCATGTGCGATGTGGCTCGTTGCCATCAGAAAGCAATTATCCCCAACCACGGTGTTTTTTCCCGCATGAATCGAGCGGTTGATAGTGACATGTTCGCGGATGACCGTGCCTGCCCCCACGCGCACCCCTGTCGCTGTGGTGCGGTCAAATTTCAGGTATTGCGGATCACCACCGATCACCGCGAAAGGATGCACCACCACCCGGTCGCCCAGGACACAGTGTTTTGAGACGACGGCGTAAGCCATGATTTCGCAGTCCGCGCCCAACTGCGCCCCGGTCGCTACAATCGCCGTCGGATGGATGTTCGTCGCCATGAGAATCAACCCTTGGCCCGCCGTGCCGATATGCCCGGCCGCTCGGGGAACATGTCGAGCTGGGTATCCTTCAACAGATCGTAGTTTTTCATGAGGCGCATGACCTGCAAGGTATCGCTCTTGGTGTAGTTCTGGTTGACCTCGATCTTGTCGAGCAGGTCGAGCAGCATCGAACGGAAGGAGATGATCGCATCGACGCCGCGCTCCTTGAGCAGGGCTACGCTCTGCGAGCGGAAAGGCTCGGCAGTCGGGAGGCTCGGCAGCACCAGAATCTTGGTGACATCGCTCTCGCCAGGCTGTGACGCGGGAAAGAAGCGGGTCACGTTTTTCAGCACATTCTCTTCCAGAAAGCCGAAGATTTCCGGGCTGCTCTTGAGCATGGTCGGCGTGAACACCCCCGTGTGCCAGCCCTTCACCGCCAGCACCGCCTTCTGGATGAACGGCAGTTCGCTCGAAAACAGGAAAAAATCGGGTTTGCGCGCGCCCTGTCGCCAGGCCGGATTAAAAACCAGCAGATCCACTTCCTCTCCGCTGGTCTTGCGCCGGGACTGCACGCGGTATTTGCGCAATTGGCGCACGAGAAAACCGTTTTGCTCGAAATACTCGCGGACTATGCCTTCGTCGATGGCGGCCATGGTCTTGGTTTAGCCTAAAAAGCGCGGCGATGTCACTTCAATCCACTGCACCCACTTCGCGGAAGCAGGTCTCCGCCAGCGCAGCGGTGACACCTTCATGCGTGGCTGCGGCGCCGATTTTTTTTAGGACCACAAAACGCGGCAAGCCCGCACGCACTTTTTTGTCGCGCGCCATCGCGGCCATCAGCGCCGGCAATGACAGAGGCTGGTGCAGCCGCACCGGCAGCGCATGCGCGGCCAATACCCCTTCAATGCGGCTGACCTCGCCGGCGGCAATAAACCCCAGCTTCTCCGAAAGCCGCGCCGCAGCCGCCAACCCGATCGCAATGGCTTCGCCGTGCAGGTAGTGCCCGTAACCGGCGACCTGTTCGATCGCGTGGCCAAAAGTATGCCCGAGATTGAGGAGCGCGCGCCCACCGTCCTGCGCAAGTTCACGTTCATCGGCCTCGACGATCCGCGCTTTGATTGCGCAACAACTCCGGATAACTTCAGCCAGTTCGCGGCTGTGTAACGTGAGGGGCGTTTGCTCCAATTGTGCAAATAAAGCCGCGTCGCCCAACAGGCCATATTTGATGACCTCGGCCATCCCGGCCGCAAATTCCCTCGCTGGCAATGTGCCCAGCATGTCCGTAGCAATAAAGACGCCGCGTGGCTGATAAAAGGCGCCTGCCAGATTTTTGCCCGCGATCAGGTTGATGCCGGTTTTGCCGCCCACCGAACTGTCCACCATCGCCAGCAGCGTGGTCGGCACCTGATAAAATTCGATGCCACGCAGGTAAGCCGCCGCGGCAAAACCACCCAAATCTCCAATCACGCCGCCGCCGACGGTAAACAACACGCCGCCTCGGTCCAACTGCTGAGCGGCGAGAAATTCGAGCACGGTTCCGAAACTCGCAATGGATTTGGAAGTTTCACCTGCCGTTAGCACGCACTGCGGCGCGTCGCCAAACATCGCCGCCAACGCACCCGATTGCTGTTCAGCCACAGTCTTATCCGTCAAAACAACGACACGCCGGCCCGCCGCGCGCAGCTCTCCAACTGCAGCGTGAATTTCGGTGATCAACGAAGCTCCCAACAAGATGGTATAGCTGCGCTCACTGAGATTTACAGTTAATGACCCGGCCATGGATTTAGTTAACACCTTGGCACTCAGCAACGTCAACTGACATATTTATTGAGACTGAGTGTTTCTCTCAAATAAACATTGACGACGTTTCTCGAATGTAAGCTATTGAGACCTGTTATCACTATACGATTTCGTCTTTCCTTCTTTCGCTTAACCATTTCGTGAAAATCCAATCCTCTCGTTCTTTCCAAAAAGATTCATTTCAGCGCAGCACCGCTGCCTTGACTGCCGTGATCATGGCAGGGGGAGCCCAAACCTTGCTAGCCGACGGTCTGGACACAGAAGGGAGTGAGCCTACCACGCTTCCTCGGCTTGAAGTGCAGACAGAAAAGCAAAAGCCGATCGCCTCGCCCAAGTTCACCCAACCGCTCGTCGACACGCCCCAGACCATCGTCGTCATCCCGAGCGAGGTTTTTCTGCAGCAAGGCGCCACGACCTTGAGCGATGTGCTGCGCAACACCTCGGGCATCACCTTCGCCGCCGGTGAAGGCGGCAATGCCAACGCCACTTCGGGCGATTCATTCTATATCCGAGGTTTTGACTCCTCGAACAACATCTTCATCGACGGCGTGCGCGATGTCGGCGCCTACAGCCGCGACGTGTTCAACCTTGAACAAGTCGAGGTCGCCAAAGGCCCCGCCGGCACCGACATCGGCCGCGGTGGCGCTTCGGGTTACGTGAATGTTGCCACCAAAATTCCACGCTTGGAGACTTTCACCGCCGGCACGCTGAGTTATGGATTCGACGAGCGCACCGCCGGCGATCGCCAGCGCGCCACCCTCGACCTCAACCAGCCGATCGCCAACGCCCCGATGGCGGGCACCGCCATCCGCGTCAATGCGCTCTGGCAGGACAGCGCTGCCGTTGGCCGCAACTCTGCCAACTCCCAAAGCTGGTCTTTCGCTCCTTCCCTCGCCCTCGGCCTTGGCACTCCCACCCGCGCTTACTTAGCCTATCAGCATACCGAGCAGGACAATTTGCCAGACTACGGCCTGCCTTCCGCCCAGATGCCCGGCTACATCTCGAACGTGCCGCTGCCGCCGGTGGATTCGAGCACTCTCTACGGCTTCACGACCG
>JAGNQV010000235.1 GCA_017988885.1 Opitutaceae bacterium
TCCCATGGGAGCGCCTGATAAGATGGAAACGGACCGTCGATAGGAATGTGTCCACGGGATCTTGATGGTCGCGTTGTTGGCCGAGGCATAGGAATCCGGAACACGGAGCTAGGCGCCCAGGGCCGTTTACCAAGGATCGGCGACCGAAGGCGAAGGTGGCGGCACGAGGCCGAAAAGTCGGCCGAAGTGTTACGCACAACCCACGTGAATTCGTGGGGTGCCTGATCGGGCAAGACGCTTGACCGAGATTAATAATCAGAATGTTTAAACAAAGTGAAAACTTTCGCCGCGAGCTCCACTGCTCTGAAGCCGAATCGTCAGCCGCTTTCGTTACGCGGTCTGCGACTTGATCCCGACAATTCGCTGCCGCTGCATGCCCAAGCCGAGCAGTCATTGCGCGCTCTGCTCGCTTCACCGGACCAAGGCACCGGCACCCTGTTGCCGGATGAAGTATCGCTGGCCAACGCGATGGGCGTGAGCCGCAATACCCTTCGCGCCGCGATTGCGCGCTTGGTCAGCGAAGGTCGGCTTGAACGCAAGGCGGGCGTGGGCACACGGGTCGTCGAATCAAAGGTGCATTCCGGGGTCGGGGCCTGGCAGAGCTTTACTCGCGAGATGGAGGGGAAAGGCATCAACGTTGAAACCTATTCAATTGCGGCGCGCCTCATCGAAATACCGCCGGATGCCGCGCCCAAGCTCCATCTCAATGCCGGCGTCAAAGTGCTTTGTCTCGACCGTGTCCGCGGATGGGGGGGCTGCCCGGTGGTGCATTTTCGCTCCTACCTGCATCCGCGCCTCAAGTTGGCCATAGACGATGATTTCAACCAGCCGCTCTATGAATTGGTGCGGAGTCGATGCGGAATCATCGCGGATCAATCTGACGAGGAATTGACTGCGGTTGCCGCTGCCAGCCGACTTGCCCGGGTGCTCGGCGTGAAGATCGGTTCTCCTCTTCTGCGGCGTAGTCGCACGGTATACGATACGCGGGGAAACCCGATGGAAAGCTGCGTTGTTCACTACCGAGGGGACCGCTTCGAGCTCAGCCTTAACCTGCGCCAACGGTGATCTTCCGGCCCCGGCATACCTGATATGAAAACTGAACCGCAACGCCCCCTGCGTTTCGTCCTTTTCGCAACCGGAGTGACCGCTATCGGCGGTTTCCTGTTCGGCTACGACACCGCCGTGATTAACGGAGCCAACTCCTACCTCACCGCACACTTGGGCCTGAGCCCGGCCCAGGAAGGGCTGGCCGGGGCGAGCGCGATCCTCGGTTGCATCCCCGGGGCGATGTTCGCGGGGTTTCTGAGCGACCGTTTCGGTCGCAAAAAAATGCTATTCCTCTGCGCCGCTCTCTACGCGGTGTCGGGCCTGCTGTCGGCCATACCTCGCACGTTTGATGAGTTCCTCTTCGCCCGGATCATCAGCGGCCTGGGTATCGGCGCCTCGTCCATGATCTGTCCGGTCTATATCGCAGAGATAGCGCCGGAGAAATGGCGCGGCCGGCTCGGTGCGCTGTTCCAACTTGGCATTGTCACCGGGATTTTCCTGACGCTGTTCGTCAACCGTGTCATCCAAGGTCTGGGCGATGAGGCCTGGAACACCGCCTACGGCTGGCGCTGGATGCTCGGTATGGAGGTCGTGCCGGCCCTCGCGTTCATCGGTCTGCTGTTCACTGTGCCCGAGAGCCCGCGTTGGCTCGCTCGGCGCGGCCGCACCGACGAGGCCCGGACCATCCTCACCCAGGTGGATGGACCGGCACACGCCGAGCAGGAACTGACCGCGATCCACGCCACGGCGACCCAGACCGAGCCGCCTTTTTCCGCGCTGTTCGCCGGGAATTACCGCCGACCGCTGGTGCTGGCGGTGTCGCTCGCGCTGTTCCAGCAATTTTGCGGCATCAACGCCATCATGTATTACTCGACGAAGATCTTCGCGTCCGCTGGCGCGGTGAAGAATGACGCTTTCGCCTCTTCGGTTTGGGTCGGTCTGATCAATCTCGTCTTCACCCTGGTGGCCATCGCCTTCGTGGACCGCCTCGGACGCCGGCCGCTGCTACTCATCGGCACCGCCGTGCAGGCCGTGGCGCTGCTGCTGGTGGGCTGGCTCTTTCACACCGGCCAGCATGGTCCGTTGCTGCTCGGAGCCGTGGTGCTCTTCATTGCCGCCTTCGCGATGGCCATGGGACCGATCACCTGGCTCTTCTGCTCGGAAATCTTTCCCAACCAGATCCGCGGCCGGGCGATGTCCGTGGCGGCGTTCGCCATCTGGGTGGCCTGCTACCTCGTCGCCCAGACCTTCCCCATGATGAATGACAGTGCGGCTATCGGGCCCGCCGTCACCTTCTGGATCTACGCCGGGGTCAGCCTCGCCTCCTTCTTTTTTGTCCTGGTGATGATCCCTGAAACCAAAGGCCGCACCCTGGAGGAGATTGGCCGGATGTGGCAGCCCGCCTCGACGGCTCCCAAAGGGAGGGAGCCATGACTATCCTAGCCTGCGATCTCGGAGGCACGCGCCTGAAAATCGGCGTGGTGCGCGACGGACTGGTGCTCGCCCAGGCGGTCGAACCAGCGCACTCGGAGAGGGGTCTTGCGCCGCAACTGCCGGTGCTCAAGGCCGCTTGGCTGCGCCTGCTCGGCGGGTTGAGACTGACGCCCGCCGATTGCACGGGGGTCACCGTGGCTTTTCCAAGCTTGGTGGACAACGCAACCGGTCGCATCCTGTCCGCTTACGGCAAATATACCGACGCGGTAGCCATCGATCTGCGGGCGTGGGCGCGCGCCGAACTTGCATTGCCGCTGGTAATCGAAAACGACGCTCGCATGGCGTTGATCGGCGAGTGGCGGGCCGGGGCGGGTCGCGACTGCAATGATCTTGTGATGATGACGCTCGGCACAGGGCTCGGAACGTGTGCCATTATGGACGGTCGCGCAGTGCGTGGCCGTCACGGCCAGGCGGGTGTGTTAGGTGGTCACCTTTCGGTGCGCTATGGCGGCCGGTCGTGCAGTTGCGGCAATCTTGGCTGCGCCGAAGCAGAAGCTTCGACGGCGTTTCTGCGGCAGATGGCCGAGGGTTTGCCGGATTGGCCTCGGAGTTCGCTCCGGGAGTCCGCGACCCTCGGTTACGCCGAGGTTTTCGCCCACGCCGCTGCCGGCGATGTCGGCGCCGTGGCGCTACGCAACCATAGCCTGCTGGTCTGGAGCACACTGGCGGTGAATCTGATCCACTCCTACGATCCCGAAAGGCTCATCCTGGGTGGCGGGATCATGGCCAGCGGTGATGTGATTCTTCCGGCCGTGGCCAGCTATGTGGAAAGATATGCGCATACGCCATGGGGCAAGGTAACCGTGGTCGCGTCCACGCTCGGTGATACGGCGGCCCTCTTGGCCGGCGAGTGGTTGCTCCGTGAACATCTGGACTCTGTCCACTCGCCGCAATGAAGCCCGAAAGATCCTTGCGCTCAAAGGGGCCGACTATCGCCGAGGTCGCCAACAATTCCGCCGAAGATATTGCCGCCCCGGCAGGGCGTCGGCCTCGACAATAGTTCGCGCGCCAACCCAACGGTCATGCGAAAATCCAACTACGAAAAATTTCCCGCGATCAAGGTGCCCAACAGCGCAGGCGCTTCCGCCACCGGATGGCCGGACATCGCCGACCATCTGCGCCGGGCGCTGGAGGGCAGAGCGGCCGGGAGGACCGTGCTGGTGGTGGAATGCTATCCCGGGGTGGATGAGACCGCCGTGCGCGATGAACTTTCCCGTCGCCTCACGCCGGCGCTCACTGTCACCGCCAGCGAGGCGCTCTTACCTGCCGAGAAGGTTGACGCACTTGTCGCACCCTTCCTCGGCGGCAACGACCCCGTCTTCGGCTTCCTCGCTGATCTGACTTTGCCGCAATTCTTCGACGAGGGTAAACTCGCGGTCCTGCAGAGCAGGG
>JAGNQV010000236.1 GCA_017988885.1 Opitutaceae bacterium
AACCGTATCACCAAGCGGAAGAGCGCGGCGTGAAGCTCATCGGCGCGACGTGCCACTACGTCACCGAGGAACTCGACGCCGGGCCGATCATCGAGCAGGACGTGGTGCGCATCCGGCACAGCGACACAATCAAGGACATGATGCGCTTGGGGAAGGATGTCGAAAACGCCGTGTTGTCCCGCGGCCTGCGCTACCATCTGGAAGACCGGGTGATCGTGCAGGGGAACAAGACCATCTTGTTTGCGGGCTAACCCAGCCGACGCGAGCGCCGCTGCAGTCACGCGGCGCTCGCATCCAGCCCATGCACCGCGGCGGCCCCGCTTCCTGCGCGGTGGCCGACGGGTCAAAGTCGGACTAAAAACACCTGCTGGCTTTGGCGCCTGAATCTGTCTTCCATTCCCAGTCACCCGATGAACCCCCAACTTGGTTGCGCCTCCTTTAAAGCATGAAACTTACCTCCTCCATTCTTACGGCGAAGGAAGGCCCGGTCTGGCTTCGGGTTCATACGCTCATCGATGGGGTCAGCACGGCGCCGGTCAGCGACGGGCATCTCGTGTATGATGCGGAAAAAATCCGGTATGTCGGACATGCGATGCCACCGGCGGCCGTGTTGCGGGCGGGCCAGATTGCGCCGGACTTCACCCTGTCCAAGCACACGGTGCTGCCCGGACTCATCGAGGCGCATGCGCATCTGTTTTTGGAAGGGGGCGAGGAAGACCCGGTCAAGCGGGCCGAATACCTGAAGCAAGACGATGCCGGGTTGCTGGAGCGGGCGGGCGCCCGGCTGGAGCGGCTGCTGGAGATCGGGGTGATCGCGGTGCGGGATGCCGGCGACAAGAACGGCGTCGGGCTCGCGCTGCAGGCGCGTTACCGTTCGGCCGCGCGCGGGGCGATGCCCTACGTCGACAGCCCCGGTGCGGCGATCCATCACCAAGGCCGCTACGGCAGCTTCATGGGCCGGCCGATGGAGGAATATCCCTCCATCGAAGCCTGCGTTGACGGCCGCCTGGCCGACGGGGCGCACCGCATCAAGCTGCTCGCCACCGGCATCATCAATTTCGAAAAGGGCGCGGTCACGGCCAAGCCCCAGATGCCGGCGGAAGAACTGGCGGGGTTCACCGCGGCGGCGAAGGCGCGTGGCCGGCAGACGTTTGCCCATTGCTCCGGCAACGACGGCGTGACGAATTGCATCGCGGCGCGCGTGGACACAATTGAGCACGGATTTTTTGTCGACAGCACACAACTCGCCCAGATGCGCGACGCGGACATCGGCTGGGTGCCGACCTTTGCGCCGGTGCAGTTCCAAGTGGACAAGGGAGAGAAGCTCGGTTGGAGCCAGTTGGTGCGGGATAATCTCCAGCGCATCCTCGACGGTCATGCCGCCAGCCTGGTGCAGGCGGCGCGGCTGGGGGTCCGCATCATCGCCGGCAGTGATGCCGGTTCGCATGGCGTGCCGCATGGCTGGGGTTTGCTCGATGAACTGCAGCACATGGAGCTTACGGGCCTCTCGCCCTTGCAGGTCATCAATGCCGCCACCGGTGCGGCGGCAGGGCGGCTGGGGTTTGCGGAGGACTTTGGGATTTTGCGAGTGGGAGCCAAGCCGCGCTTCATCTTGACGGAGCATTCGCCGCTTGAAGGCGTCGCGAATCTGGCCGAGGCCAAGACGGTGGTTTACGACGGGGCGGTCTACACGCAAAACGACGCCACCCGCCGTCCCGGTCTGTGAAGATGGCACGCCTACGGTGCTGCGGACGGAGGCCTGAGTCCGCCCGGTGCAAAACCGCAACAGTGCGAGGACTCCCCGGGGTCAACGCGTGGTTCTGGCAGCACGGAGTGGAGGCCGTGCCGGCATGATTTTCACGGAAACAAATTTGCACCCGCCCGTGCTCGAGGCGGAGTTCAAGCGATTGCTCCGCGTGCCCGGGGACTATGAGTTCGTCGGGCAAATGGCGGAGAACGCGGCGTGGGTGCGCGCTTGGTTTGCCGAACATGGACGGCCCTGGGTTTGTGCGCGGGCCATGGTCAAGTGCGAGGTCAGCGGCGACATCGTCCTGCTGGAAGGGGCGACGCTGAGCAGCCGTGAACTGGCTCGCCGTTTCCGACACGCCCGTGGGGCGGCCGTGGTGGCGGCGAGTGCTGGCAGCGAGGCGGAAGCCGAGGCGGCGCAGCGTTGGGCCGACGATGAGCCGGATCGGTATTATTTCATGGAAGCCTACGCTTCGGCGGTGGTTGAAGCGCTCATCGGGGTGGCGCGGGCGCGGCTGTGCGCGTGGGCCGATGGCGCGGGCGCAGTGCTGCTGCCGCATTACAGTCCCGGTTACCACGGTTGGACGGTGGCGGATCAAGCGCAGGTGTTCCAACTGGTCGGGTGCGGCGAGGCGCTGCCGGGTCCGCTCGAGGTGATGACGTCGGGCATGCTGCGACCGAAGAAATCGCAACTGGCGGTTTTCGCCATGGCGGCGGCGGCCGATGCGCCGGGTGAGGCGGCCGACCTAGTGCCCTGCAAATATTGCGCGCACGTGCACTGCGACTTTCGGCGTGAACCCTACGCGGTTGGGCGCTAACTGGGCCGTCGCCGCGTGCCGCGGTTCGGCAAACTACGCCGGCGGAGCGATGGGCTTTGGGTTCAGCGCGTCGCGTTGTGTGCCGCGCAGAGCTCCATGATCTTGTCCGTCTGGCGGTAGCCGGCTTCTTCAGCGGCCTCGCCGGGAACGGCGCGCCCGGCGGCGAGCACATCCGCCAACTCGGCGACGAGGGGATCTTCGCGGGGCAGGGGAATGGAATTCAGCTCGACGTTGGCGAGGGCGTAGTCGAGACCGGCGTCGCCGGCGAGGGTGAGGTAGGCGCGTTCCAAGGGGGCCCGGATGCTTTTGGGCAGGCCGAAGGAGAAGTTGGAAAGGCCGACGGAGAAATGGATGCCCTGCAGGTGCGGGTCCGCGCGGCAGAGGCGCATGATGTCGAGGCCGAGGTTGACGAGGCCGTAGGAATCAGCGGCGACGGGGGCAAGGCCGGGATCCACGATGATGTCGTCGAGACTGCGGCCGGCTTCGGAAACCAAGCGGTCGGCAAAAATGCGCACGGTTTCATGGCCTTCCTCGGGACGTAACGTCATATCGGAACCGCCGGTGGTGGAGAATCGCTCGGAGGCCATGACGATGCAGCGCATGTCCTGCTCCTTGATGAAGGAGATCATTTCGGGGAGGCGCTGGCGGGAGGCGGCGAGGGAATTGAAGATGGGCTTGCCGCGCGACTTGCTGCGGTCGTAGTGCGCGAGGGCGGTGCGTTGGTAATCGAGATTGGGGTTGTCGAAACTGATCGGCAGATCGGTCACTTCCTGGAGCGCGGGCACCAAGGTGGGGAGAAAGGCGAGCATCTCTTCGATCGAGACGCTGAGCCGCTGGGTGCCGTCCACATTGAGATTGATCACGGCCGCCCCCAAGTCCGCCTGCAGGCGGGCAAGATGCTGATAGCCGGCGACGTCGCGGGCTTCCCAAGCCCGCCGGGCGCGGGCGTAGGCGTTGTTGATCAGTTCGCCGATGATGTTGATTTTGGGTGTGGTCATGTGGGAGGGTCAGTTGAAGCGAATGGCTTTGGTCTCCTCGACCAAGGCGAGGATGTTGGCGAAGGGCACGTCGGGTTCGAGCACGTGCGTGGGGGCGATCATCACGCGGGCGCCGTGGTCGCGGTGCAAGGCGGCGATTTCGCGGACGCGGCGGCGGACGTCTTCGGGTGTGCCGTAGGGCATCGTCGTCTGCGTGCCGACCATGCCGCTGAACGCCAGTTGCCGGCCATACTTCGCCACCAACTCGGCACTGTCCATGCATTCGGGTTGCACGGGGTTGAGAATGTCCACGCCAATCTCGATCAGCTCGGGGATGACCTCCATAATGTTGCCGTCGGAATG